>NZ_RZSB01000128.1:0-10605 GCF_004023285.1 Mesorhizobium sp. M2A.F.Ca.ET.067.02.1.1 | reverse complement strand
GTAGATCGCCAGGAAGGCCGCCACCGCGATCGCCACCATTACGCGGTTCTTCAGCGCCCGCTTGCCGATGCGGATCACCGCCTCGACGACGACGGCCAGCACCGCCGCCTTGACCCCGAAGAACAGCGCCTCGACCACCGGCGCGTCGTTGTAGAGCATGTAGAAGCTGCTCAGACAAAGCATCACCAGCGCGCCGGGCAGCACGAACAGTGTGCCGGCGACGAGGCCGCCGGCGGTCCGGTGCAGGAGCCAGCCGATATAGACGGCAAGCTGCTGCGCCTCAGGTCCAGGCAGGAGCATGCAATAGTTGAGCGCGTGCAGAAAACGCTCCTCGCCGATCCAGCGGCGCTCCTCGACCAGCTCTTTGTGCATCAGCGCGATCTGCCCGGCCGGCCCGCCGAAGGACAGCAGGCCGATCTTGGCCCAGAGCCGCGTCGCCTCACGGAAGCTCGGCATGGCGGGGGTATCCACCGGCGGCGCGGCGTCGTCCTTGGCGAGCGCGGTCATGGCGCCTTGCCTCCGGCCGGCCAGTTATGCGTCTCGTCCGCGGCGTCGCGGCACCAGCGGAAGAAGGCGTCGTAGAGCAGCATGCCGGCTTCCAACTGCTCGAGATCGTCGCGAAACATGCGCGACAGGCCGAGCGAGGCGGCGAGGAACCCGGCCGCCTGCGGGACGAGGTCGAGGCGCGCCGTATCGGCGGCCCGCACGATCAGCGCCAGTCGGTCGAGCGCGTCGACGCGCAGGCCGAATTCCTCGATCATCGTGTCGAAGCTGCAGCGATCGCCCCGATGGCTCCAGAACACGCCTTCGATGTCGAAGGGAACCGCGCCGAAGCGATCGGCCACCAGGGGCACCTCGGCCGGATCGACGAACAGGAACACCGCCTCGGGATCGACGAAGCGGCGGATCAGCCAGGGGCAGGCGATGCGGTCGACCTTCGGCCGCGAACGCGTGACCCAGACCGTGCGCCCCTTTTCGTCGCGCGGCGGGATCGCGCTGGCGCTGACCAATGGCGCCTTGGCGGCGACCCAGGCCTCGAAGCCGCCTTCCAGCGACTCCGCCGGAATGCCTTCATGACGCAGCCATGCGGCAACGCCTTGCGAGAGTTTCTGCCCCCTCTGGCAGATGACGGCGACTTTTGCTCCGGAGAACTCGGCCGCCCAGGTCGACACAGTCCGGAAATCGCGCCGGCATGACGCCGGCAGCAGGCGCGGGTCGGCTTCATAGTCCTCGTCGGTGCGCACATCGACCAGGCAAGGCGCGTCGGGCAGGCCGACGATACGGGCAAGCTGCGGAACGGTGATTGCGGTTGTTGATGGCATGGCGTCCACCTCCTGAACAGAGAGAGTCTGGACGCGATCGTTGGGCTGACGCCTCACGGGGTCATCGCGGGGAACCCCTTACGGGAATGCTGGAACGGTCCCCTGCGATTGTCAAGAAATCAAATTGCCTAGAGCAATTCCAGGAAAAGTGTGAGCGGTTTTCCGTCCGGAATTGCGCAAAAACAGAGAGATAGAGCGGTTCACTGTTTCCGTGAAACGGTGAACTGCTCTATGAGGACGCGAGCTCCGCTCCGCCCTTCCCTGAAACGACCTTTGCCCTACTGCGCGGTCCAGCCGCCATCCATCGGCAGGGTCGCGCCGGTGATCTGCTTGGCGGCGTCCGAGCACAGGAAAAGCGTCAGCGCGGCAAGCTCCTCGACGGTGACGAATTCCTTGGTCGGCTGCGCTGCCAGCAGCACATCGTGCTTGACCTGTTCCTCGGTCATGCCGCGCGCCTTCATCGTGTCGGGGATCTGCTTCTCGACCAGCGGCGTCCAGACATAGCCGGGCGCGATCGCATTGACGGTGATGCCGTCCTGCGCCACTTCCAGCGCCACCGTCTTGGTCAGGCCGGCAATGCCATGCTTGGCCGAGACATAGGCCGACTTGAACGGCGAAGCGACCAGCGCATGCGCCGAGGCCGTGTTGATGATGCGGCCCCATGTGCGGCGCTTCATGCCCGGCACCGCCGCCTTGATGGCGTAGAAGGCGGCAAGCAGATTGATGCGGATGATGGCCTCCCACTTGTCGTCGGGAAATTCCTCGATCGGCGCGACATGCTGGATGCCGGCATTGTTGACCAGGATGTCGAGGCTGCCGAACGCCTCCTCGGCCTCATGGATCATGGCGGTGACGGCTGCGCCATCGATCATGTTGGCGTCCGAGTAACGGCACTTGACGCCGAAATCCCTTTCGATGCCGGCCCGCTCCTGCTCGATCACCGCGTCATCGCCCAGGCCGTTGATGGTGACGTTGGCGCCCTCGGCGGCGAAGGCGCGGGCGATTGCAAGGCCGATGCCGCTGGTCGAGCCGGTGACGAGCGCATTCTTCGAAGACAGGGAACCCATGGGAGATCTCGCGACAGGAGGGAAGGGAACTACAAGGGCACATAGTTTGTGCGCCGCAGCATGACAACGCCATGACCATATGTCGTAGCGATTACAATGTTGTGATGCTGTCCGATGCCCGCCAAGCTGGCGCTCGATGCGGCTGACATGGCACTGTCATGGTGCCGTGCAACATATCCTGCCGCGCGTCCAGCGCGTGTCGTTCCTGAACCGATGGGTGAATAGCTTGGAAATCGACGATGTCGTGAAGCGCGCCTACGCGATGCCCCTCACCAACCCTTCCTTCCCGCCCGGACCCTACCGTTTCTTCGACCGCGAATACATCATCATCACCTACCGCACCACGCGTGAGGCGTTGGAGGCGGTCGTGCCCGCGCCGCTCGAGATTGACGAGCCGCTGGTCAAATACGAGTTCATCCGCATGCCGGACTCGACCGGCTTCGGCGACTACACCGAGACCGGCCAGGTCATCCCGGTGCGCTATAAGGGCCAGCATGGCGGCTATGTGCATTCCATGTATCTCGACGACGACGCGCCGATCGCCGGCGGCCGCGAGCTCTGGGGCTTCCCCAAGAAGCTCGCCAGCCCCAAGATCGTGCATGAGGGCGAGGTGGTGGTCGGCACGCTGCATTATGGCAGCGTTCTGTGCGCCACCGGCACCATGGGCTACAAGCATCGCGAGGCCGACCACGACCAGGTGCTGGCAGCGCTCGCCGCGCCCAATTTCCTGATCAAGATCATTCCGCATGTCGACGGCAGCCCGCGCATCTGCGAGCTGGTGCGTTACTATCTCACCGACGTCACACTGAAGGAGGCCTGGACGGCGCCCGCCGCGCTCGACCTGCGCCCCCATGTCATGGCCGATGTGGCCAAGCTGCCTGTGCTCGACATCGTCTCGGCCGTTCACTTCACCGCCGACCTGACGCTCGGCCTCGGCGAAGTCGTGCATGATTATCTCGCCGACCACGGCCGATCGGCTGCCGGCGTGAAGGCGCTGGAGAAAGCCGGTGCTTGAGCGTAACCGCAACAGGGCGGCCGCCGCCACCATCGCTGAAATCACCGCGCAATACGACCGCATCGCCCTGGTCTTCCAGGGCGGCGGCGCGCTCGGCGCCTATCAGGCCGGCGTCTATCAGGCGCTAGCCGACGCCGGCTGCGAGCCGACCTGGCTGTCCGGCGTCTCGATCGGTGCCATCAATGCCTCGATCATCGCCGGCAACGAGCCGAGCCGCCGCCTGCAGCGGCTGGAGCAGTTCTGGCAGACCGTCTCGGGCCGCAAGATCTGGGCCTATACGCCGGAAGGCGACATCTATCGCGATATCCGCAACCAGACCTCGTCATTCATGACCATGGCCATGGGCCAACCAGGCTTCTTCAAGCCGCGCAGCCCCAACCCCTGGTTCCAGCTGGCCGGGGCAGACGGCGCCACCAGCTTCTACGACACCGCCGAGCTCAAGGACACGCTGGAAAGCCTGATCGATTTCGACGTGCTGAACGACGGCAGGAAGCGGTTGAGCGTCGGTGCGGTCAATGTCCGGACCGGCAATTTCGTTTATTTCGACACCGACAAGGTGCGCATCGGGCCGGAGCACATCATGGCGAGCGGCGCGCTGCCGCCGGCCTTTCCCTCGATCCGCATCGAGGGCGAGTATTACTGGGATGGCGGCATCGTCTCCAACACGCCGCTGCAATATCTGCTCGACCAGGAGGAGGACCGCTCCTCGCTGGTTTTCCAGGTCGATCTGTTCAGCGCCCGCGGCGTGCTGCCGCGCGGCATGGCCGACGTCCTGTCGCGCCACAAGGACATCATGTATTCCAGCCGCACGCGCCAGAACACCGACAATTTCCAGCGCATCCACGCGCTCAAGATGAAGCTGCTTGACGCGCTGAAGCGCGTGCCGCCGGAGCAGTTGAAGGACGGCGAGAGGGAATTGATCGCCGACTATTCCGACGCCGGCGTGGTCAACATCGTCCACCTGATCTACCAGCACAAAGGCTATGAAGGCCACGCCAAGGACTATGAGTTCTCCGGCACCTCGATGCGCGAGCACTGGGAGATGGGCCTGGAAGACACCGAGCGCACGCTGCGCCACAAGAAATGGCTGATGCTGCCCGACAATGCCGATGGCGTCACCATCCACGACCTGCATCGCGAAGACCCGACCTGATCAGCCCTGCGCTGCGGCTTTCAGCGGCATCGTATCTGTTGGCCGCGAGAACCCAGTCGTTCGATCGAGCGGATCGGCCCTACGGCTTGTCGAAACCCTGCCTCGCGTCGTCATCCACGGGCGGAGCAGCCGCGAAGCGGCGTCGCGAAGACCCGAGGATCCATTCCGTGGCTTGGCGCGAAGGGTAAAGACGGCGCAGAACAAAGATCTTTCTGACCGCCGTGACGCTCATAGGTAACGGAATGGATTCTATGGTCTGCGCCGCGTCTTTCGCTCCTTGCTCCGCCATGGAATGACGACATGAGGGGCGCTCGGCTATCTCCGAGCGCTATTTCGACGCAGCAAATACATCCCTCGCGACTCGTGTCCCGAACATGGGTTTGCCCAAACAAAAAAGGCAGCGCCGGCGACCGGCGCTGCCTTTTTGAACTCTTTGCGCCAGACTCAGAAAACCTGGCGGAAGATCACGAACAGCACGAAGGCGAGCGCGATCGAGCAGGGCAGCGTGAGCACCCAGGCCAGCAGAAGATTGCGCACGGTCGACCACTGCAGGCCGGAGCCGTTGGCCGCCATCGTGCCGGCGACGCCGGACGACAGCACATGGGTGGTCGACACCGGCAGGCCGAGACGGTCGGCCATGCCGATGGTGACCATCGCGACCAGCTCGGCGGCGGCGCCCTGGCCATAGGTCAGGTGGCTCTTGCCGATCTTCTCGCCGACGGTGACGACTATGCGCTTCCAGCCGACCATGGTGCCGAGCCCAAGCGCCAGCGCCACGGCGATCTTCACCCACAGCGGGATGAATTTCGTCGCGTTGTCGACCGCCTTGTGATAGTCGGTGACCGCCTTCAGGTCGGCGCGCTGCATCGGCAGCAGCTTCTTCTTGTCGATCAGCTTCAGCGCCTCGCCGATCAGGTAGATGTCGTTGCGCGCGTTGCTGACCAGGTCGGTCGGAACGTTGTCGACGGTGGCGTAGGGCTGCAGCCCGGCGGTCGTGCTGTGGATGTAGGTCTGCAGCGCGAGCGTCGTCTGATCGTTCCACGACTTGCTGCGCACGGCTTCCTGCACGGCGGCCTTTGCGGCATTGTCATCCGCGACGGTGACCCCCGGCTTGACATATTTGCCCAGCGCCTGCTCGACGGCGACGGATGCCGACTTATAGGCGTCGAGATAGTTGATGTCGGGCGTGCGGTTGAGCGCATAGGCGGTCGGCACCACGCCGATCAGGATCAGCATGATCAAGCCCATGCCCTTCTGGCCGTCATTGGAGCCATGCGCGAAGCTGACGCCGGTGCAGGTGAAGATCAGCAGCGCGCGGATCCACCATGGCGGCGGCGTTTTGCCCTTCGGCGCTTCGTAGAGGGCAGGATTACGCACCAGGAGCTTCATCGCATAGAGCAGCACCGCGGCGGCGAAGAACCCAACGATCGGCGAGACCAGCAGGGTGGTGCCGACATTGGTCGCCTGCCCCCAATCGACGCCGCTGGTGGCGCTTCCTGCCGGAGCCATGAACTGGTTGGCGAGGCCGACGCCGATGATCGAACCGACCATGGTGTGCGAGCTCGAAGCCGGCAGGCCGAGGAACCACGTGCCCAGGTTCCACAGGATGGCGGCGACCAGAAGGGCGAACACCATAGCGAAGCCGGATGACGAGCCGACCTGCAGGATGAGCTCGACCGGCAGCAGCGACAGGATGCCGAACGCCACGGCGCCGCTCGAGGTCAAGACGCCGAGGAAGTTGAAGACGCCGGACCACATGACGGCGAATTCGGCCGGCAGCGACCGCGTGTAGATGACGGTGGCGACGGCGTTGGCGGTGTCGTGGAAGCCGTTGACGAATTCGAAGCCCAGCGCAATCAGAAGCGCTATGCCGAGCAGGATCCACGGTACCGTCTTGGCGATCGCCAGATCCTGGCTGAGCGCGTAGCCGACATAGATGATGCCGACGAGCACCAGCACGCCGAAAGCCGGCAGAAACCATTTCGCCCCGCCCGATTGCTCCAAGGGATGATCCGGTCTCGGGATCCCCGCCTCACTTGAAACTACGTCCACCATTGTCCCACTCCATTTGCATTGCAGCAAAGAACCGGGAAGGACGCTATGTCCCTAGGATGAAGCTGGTGTGACGCCTTGGCCGGCAGGCCACCTATCCGGCTATCTTCAGGAGCGAGGCCACCAGAAGCTTATGCTCGTCTTCGGAAAGCACATCGGAATCGAAAAGGTTCATGCTGCGCATCCCCTCGATGGCGAGAAAGCAGACCAGCAGCGAGCCGAGATCGCTGGTCTCTTCCTTCAACCGTTCGAGCAGTTGGTGCTTGAAGGCCTTTATCGGCGCCAGGAAATCGGGATCTTCGGCGATCGCCGAGAAAATCCAGGAGGCCGAGGGTTTCGGTCGCTCGCAGTCGTCGGCCGACAGCTTGATATAGGCCGAGAGGGCGCTTTCGTGCCTGGCCTCGGCGGTGCGTGCTTCCAACGCCGTCTGGAAGTCGCGGAGATAGCTTTCGACAAGGCCCTGCATCAGCTTGGCCTTGGTCGGGAAGTTGTAAAGCAAGCCGCCCTTCGACACCCCGGCGCGGCTGGCGACTGCCTCGAGCGACAAGCTTCCCGGGCCTGCTTCGCGCGCCACGTCGGCGGCGGCGGCAAGTATCTTTTCGCGTGAGTTTGCCCTGGGTGCTCTCATCACGCCTCCCCTATATTAGCTTAGGCGGAATTGACAAGACCGTCCAGCCGGTACAGTAAGGCGCCGTTTGAAGTCGGGACCTGTTGTCGATATGTGTCCCGGCATCGATTGTTTGCCGGTTGCCGGCTCGAGGGACTGTCCGTGAAGCGCTTTTTCACCATCGCTGTGTTCCTGATTCTGCTCGCTCTCGTCTGCGTCGGCATCGTTGGTTTCAACTTCATGCGCGATGCCGGCATCAAGCAGTATTTCGCCACCATGAAGCCGCCGGCCGCCACGGTCTCGACAGTGGTCGTCAAGCCTTCGGAATGGACGCCGGGCGTCGAGGCCATCGGCACCGTCAATGCCGTGCGCGGCGTCGACCTTACCGTCGAAACGAGCGGCATCGTCAAGAACATCCTCTTCCACGCCAACCAGAAGGTCGCCACCGACGCGGTGCTCCTGCAGCTGGACGACGCGGTCGAGAAGGCTGATCTGGTGGCGCAGAAGGCGCAGGCCGCCTCCGACCAGGCGGCGCTGACCCGCGCGATCGAATTGCAGCGGCGCGGCGTCGGCACGGACGCGACGCTCGACGCCGCGCGCGCCGCCGCGGATGCCTCGGCGGCACAGGTGAACAAGCTGCAGGCGGTGCTCGACCAGAAGCAATTGTCCGCGCCCTTCGGCGGCACGGTCGGCATCCCGAAGATCGATATCGGCCAATATCTGGCCCCCGGCAATTCGGTGGTGACGATCCAGGATCTGGACACGATGCGGGTCGACTTCACGGTTCCCGAACAGCAGCTGCCGCTGCTCAAGATCGGCCAGACCGTCAAGCTCGGCAGCAGCCTTGCGGACATGTCGTTTGCCGGCTCCATCCGCGGCATCGATCCCAAGATCGATCCGGCAAGCCGGCTGGTTTCGATCCGCGGCGAGGTCGCCAATCCGGAAGGCAAGCTGACGCCTGGCCAGTTCGTCCAGATCCGTGTCGAGCTGCCGCAGGAAGACAATGTCATCTCCGTGCCGCAAACCGCGGTGACGACGAGCCTCTACGGCGATTATGTCTTCGTGGTTGTGCCGGCAAAGCCGGCGGAGGGCGCCGCTGCCGCGCCGGCAAAGCCGGACGAGCAGAAGGCCACCGCCGATGCCGCCAAGCCGCAGGCGGACGCGTCCAAACCCGCCGACAACGCCACGAAGCCGGCTGACGCCAAGCCGGCCGATGCCGCGCAGCAGCAGGCGTTCACCATCTCGCAGATCTTCGTGAAGCTCGGCCGCCGCAACAACGGCATGGTCGAGATCGTCGAGGGCCTCAAGGACGGCGACCAGGTCGTCACCGCCGGCCAGAACCGGCTCTTCAACGGCATGTCGGTTGCTGTCGACAACACTATCGACCCCAGCAAATCGGCGAACAAAGAGGTTCAGCAATGAGCTTTTCCGACCTCTTCATTCGCCGGCCCGTCTTGTCGACGGTGCTGGCCTGCATGATCCTGCTGCTGGGCTTCCAGGGCATCTTCGGCCTGTCGATCCGCCAGTATCCCAAGGTTGACGAGACGGCGATCACGATCACCACGGCCTATCCGGGCGCCAGCGCCGACCTCATCCAGGGCTTCATCTCGGCGCCGATCGCGCGCGCCGTCGCCTCGACCGAAAACATCGACTACGTCACCTCGTCCAGCCGTCCGTCCTCGAGCACGGTCACGGTGCAGATGAAGCTCGGCTCCAATCCGGACGTCGCGCTCGCCGAGGTGCTGTCCAAGGTCCAGGGCGTGCGCGGCACCTTGCCGGACGCCTCCAAGGATCCGGTCATCGTCAAGGGCACCGGGCAGCAGTTCGCGATGATGTACATCTCGATGCAGAACCCGAACATGACGAAGGAGCAGCTCACTGAGTATATCGAGCGCGTCATTCGGCCCCGCATTTCGACCGTGGAAGGCGTCGCCGACGTCCAGATCTTCGGCGCCCAGGAATATTCCATGCGCATCTGGATCGACCCGATCCGGCTCGCCGCGCGCGGCGCCACGGCGGTTGACGTGCTGACCGCCATCAACAACTCGAATTTCCTGTCGGCGCCCGGCAACACCCAGAACGAGTATGTGGTCTCCTCGATCACCGTGCATTCGACCCTGCAGACGCCGGAGGCCTTCGCCCAGCTCCCGATCCGCTCGACGAACGGCGAGGTTGTGCGCCTGCGCGATGTCGCGCGTGTCGAGCTCGGCGCGGCCAGCACCGACACCAGGGTGAGCTTCAACGGCAAGCCGGGAACCTTCCTCGCCATCTTCCCGACGCCGGCCGCCAACCCGCTGACGACTGCGGCCGCGGTCACCAAGCTCGTGCCGGTGATTCAGGAAACGCTGCCGAAAGGCATGACGATCGAGGTCGTCTACGACGCCACCGGCCAGATCAGCGCCTCGATCGAGGAAGTGTTCAAGACCATCGGCGAGGCCGTCGCCATCGTCATCGTGGTGATCCTTCTGTTCCTCGGCTCGTTCCGCTCGGTGATGATGCCGATCGTGACCATCCCCCTGTCGCTGATCGGCGTCTGCTTCATCCTGTTTGCGGTCGGCTACTCGATCAACCTTCTGTCGCTGCTTGCCATGGTGCTGGCGATCGGCCTCGTCGTCGACGACGCCATCGTGGTGGTGGAAAACATCCACCGCCACATGGAAGAGGACCACATGTCGCCGATGCAGGCGGCCTTCAACGGCATGCGCGAGATCGCGACGGCCATCGTGGCGATGACCATCACGCTGGCCGCCGTGTTCGCCCCACTTGCCTTCACCGGAGGCCTGACCGGCGCGCTGTTCCGCGAATTCGCGGTGACGCTGGCCGGCTCTGTGGTGCTGTCGGGCCTGATCGCCATGACGATCACGCCGATGATGTCGGCGCGTTTGCTGAAGGCTGGCCAGCACGGACGCTTCCAGCGCATCGTCGATGGTACATTCAGCCGCGTCGAGCGCTTCTATGAACGGGCCGTCACCGCCTCGCTCCGGAACCGGCCGGTGACGCTGATCATCGTCGTGGCGCTTGTCGCCCTCACCGGCTTCATGTTCACCAAGACCTCGACCGAACTGGCGCCCGAAGAAGACCAGGGCTTCCTGCTCTCTCTGGTGACCGCGCCGCGCTATGCGACGTCGGACTACACCGAGACCTATGTCAACCAGATGCTCGGCCTGGTGAGGGACATCCCCGAGACCCGGGCGCAGTTCTCGGCCGTTGCCTTCGGCGGCGCCACCAACAGCGCCTTCGTCGGCTTCGCCTTCAAGGATTGGGCGGACCGCAAGCGCAATTCGAAGGAACTGCAGGCCGACATCACCGCACGGCTCGCCAAGGTCGCCGGCGTTCAGGCCTTCGTCTTCGCGCCGCCGAAGGCAACGGCCGAGAACTGCGCCCGGGTC
>NZ_RZSB01001289.1:0-795 GCF_004023285.1 Mesorhizobium sp. M2A.F.Ca.ET.067.02.1.1 | reverse complement strand
TCAAGCAGGAGCGCGACACCAAGTTCCGTGACACGGTGGTGTCGCTGGTGCTCGACAATTCGGGTTCGATGCGCGGCCGGCCGATCACCGTCGCGGCGACCTGCGCCGACATCCTGGCGCGCACGCTGGAGCGCTGCGGCGTTTCGGTCGAGATCCTCGGCTTCACCACCCGCGCTTGGAAGGGCGGGCAAGCGCGCGAGAAATGGCTGAAGGACGGCAAGCCGCCGAATCCCGGCCGGCTCAACGACCTGCGCCACATCATCTACAAGTCCGCCGATCATCCATGGCGGCGCGCCCGGCGCAATCTCGGGCTGATGATGCGTGAGGGCCTGCTCAAGGAAAACATCGACGGCGAGGCGCTGCTTTGGGCGCATAACCGGCTGATCGGCCGGCCCGAGCAGCGCAAGATCCTGATGATGATCTCGGACGGCGCGCCGGTCGACGATTCCACCCTCTCGGTCAATCCGGGCAATTATCTGGAGCGGCATCTGCGGGCGGTCATCGAGCTGATCGAGACGCGTTCGCCGGTCGAGCTTTTGGCCATCGGCATCGGCCACGACGTCACGCGCTACTACCGCCGCGCCGTCACCATCGTCGACGCCGAGGAACTGGCCGGGGCCATGACCGAGCAACTCGCCTCGCTGTTCGGCGAGGAAAGCGCGCGCGACACGCGCCGCGGCGGGTTGCGGCGCGCCGGATGATGTTTTCGGGGCGGCGTGCGCGGCGGACGCTCTTCGCCTGCGTGCTGATCTGCGCCTCGCCGGCCATTGCCGCCCAGAGAGCTCCCGTCGAGAC
>NZ_RZSB01001288.1:0-796 GCF_004023285.1 Mesorhizobium sp. M2A.F.Ca.ET.067.02.1.1 | reverse complement strand
ATAATTCGCTGCGGGCGCTCGCTTCCGACCTTGGCTACCTCGAGGCCTGGTGTCTGGCCGCCACCGGTTTTGCGCTGCCCTGGCCGGCGCCGGAGGCGCTGCTGATCAAATTCGTCGCCCATCATCTGTGGGATCCCGTAAGACGGGAAGCCGACCCGGCGCATGGGATGCCGGAAGACGTGGCTGTAGCGCTGAAGTTGGCGAAGCTGCTGCGTGTCGACGGCCCGCACGCCCCCGCCACCGTGCGTCGGCGGCTGTCGAGCTGGTCGACGCTGACCAAATGGCGTGGGTTGCACGGAAATTTTGCGGCCCCGGGCCTGCACAGCGCCATCAAGCTGGCCGTGCGCGCCAGCGCCCGACCGCGCGGCCGCAAGAGCAAGAAAGCCGTGACCGCCGACATTTTGACCGCGCTCCTAAAAGCCTGCGGCGGCGACCGTCTCGTCGACGTCAGGGATCGCGCGATCCTCATCACCGCCTTCGCCTCCGGCGGCCGGCGTCGCAGCGAAATTGCGGCGCTGCGCGTCGAGCAGATCGTCGAAGAGGAGCCGGTACCCACCGATCCCAAGGCTCCCCACGGCGAAAAACTGCCGTGCCTGTCGATCCGGCTCGGACGGACCAAGACGACACAAGCCGACAGCGACGCCTTCGTGGTGCTGATCGGCGGTCCGGTGCGGGTCCTGCGGGAGTGGCTGGAGCGTGCGAACATCAGCGAAGGCGCCGTGTTCCGCGGCATCGACCGTTGGGGCAATCTCGAAAAGCGGGCCCTGACGCCGCAGGCGGTGAACCTGATTCTGAA
>NZ_RZSB01001287.1:0-800 GCF_004023285.1 Mesorhizobium sp. M2A.F.Ca.ET.067.02.1.1 | reverse complement strand
GTCGTATCTGCTGCAGCGCCTCGCTGCTCCAGGCTCCCTTCAGGCCTTCTTTCCGCACGTGGCCTATTGATCCGTCGAACTCGCAGCAAGGCGAGATCGCGCCATCGGTCGCGACATGCAGATTAATCCACGGCATGACGCAGAAGCCGTCACCGCTCCCGGGGGAATGGCGGTCCTTTTCACGGTTCAGCTCTCTCATGCCGGCTCACGACCATGCGCGACGGCCGCTCGGCCGGGTGTGGAATTCCATTGAAGACTCCGCTTGTGCGCCACGGCGTTCCTCAGCCAATCTGCGAATTCAGTTGGGTTGCTTCGAATGAAGCGCTGCAAATCTTTGACCAAGGAACACTTCCCCCACGCGGCCCCTTGGTGTATCACCCCGCCATTTAGGGGCAAAGGGCGGCATGATGTTGGGCGTCGTCTTAGACGAAACAAATTTGTCGAGCGAGATCTTCGACGGTGAAGTCGTCGCGGTGAACTTTGCGACCGGCAAGTATTACGGCATGAAGGGGAGCGCGCAGCTCATCTGGGAGATGTTGCGTAAGCCTGTCGATCCCACCATGATCGAGACGGCGTTGAGGACGGGTTATCCCGACTTGGACGACGATGACATTGCCTCGGTGCGAGGCTTCCTCGACCTCCTCGCGGAGGAAGGCATACTTCTGCCGGCCTCGCCGATCGAATTGCCCAAGCTGCCCGACATTTCCAGCCGCGCATCCTTCATGAGGCCGGAGCTGGAGATTCACACGGACTTGCAGGAGCTGATTGTCCTCGACCCCATCCATGACGTGGATCCGGGC
>NZ_RZSB01001286.1:0-801 GCF_004023285.1 Mesorhizobium sp. M2A.F.Ca.ET.067.02.1.1 | reverse complement strand
AAGGGCCGATCGAGTCGGCCGGCCCAGATGCTCAGCACGTCGTCCCAGTAGCGGATACAGAACAGGTGAATGCCGTCACGACGTACCAGCCGGTCGACGCTGGGCAGGAAATCGACCATGAAACCGGCGAGATCATGAGGGCGACGCACGGGCTGACACGGCGGGCTGCGGCCTCTTGCCAGGCCGCGAGCGGCGGAATTCCCAGCGTTCCATGCCGATCGGCGTGATAGCGCGTGATCTCGAGCGCTATCCAGCGTTCCAGTTCATCCAATCGTCATCGTCGCATTGGCGGCGGAATCATAGCCGCCGCGCTGGTCGATGTCGCTGAAGGTCGTGCCCGGCAGAAGATGGACGGCGCCCATCATGGTGCCGATCAGCCGTTCGATTTGCCCACCACAGTGGGGCGTGGCGACCGGACGGCAAATGAGGTCGATGCCATATTCCTCAGCGCCGCGCCGCAGAGCGCGCGAGCGGAATTCCTTGGCGTTGTCGACATGGATCGCGTCGGGAAACCCGCAGATGGGCCATTCCGCATCGATCCCCAGCCCGGCGAGCCAGGATTCATTCGGCTGCACGACAGGCTGGATTACGAGCGCGACCGAAACCGTCGATGGTGGCTCGAGCGTCAGATAGAAGCCCGCGACCGTGCGGCTTGCGACGTCGATGGCGAGCGTCAACCATGGCCTTTGCAGTGGCCGACGATACTGGCGATCGACGACAATGACATCGACCAGTGTGTGGTCCATCTGGACAACGTCGAACGCGCACTCAGCGGCATATTCTCCCGGCACAGGCCGGAAG
>NZ_RZSB01001285.1:0-803 GCF_004023285.1 Mesorhizobium sp. M2A.F.Ca.ET.067.02.1.1 | reverse complement strand
TAACCGTCTCGCTTTTCATTGCTGCGTCAAGCCGCGGACCGATCAGCGCCGCCTCGGCGTCTTCGGCGTGCATCAAACGTTTCCCGAGACACTCCAGCTCTGAAATGGCGCGGCGGTGCGCCGCGATCAGATCCACGACTGTGTCCGCCTCCTGCGCCTCTCCGTTGCTGCGCGCCAGTTCAACAGCCATTGTCCTGCTCCGAGTGATTTGCAGCCCGCCCCTCGCCCGTTACGTCGAGTTGAGAAATACGTTGATCAGGGACGAAGGCACGATAGGATACGAAGACTAGCGAAACGAAGCGAAACCAGAGCCTGCAAGTAGTTGTTTAAGAATGGAAAGTTATTTCTCCCGCCGCCGAGAGACGGGAGTGATTTCAAGGAATTATTCAAACGATTGGCCGCTGCGGGTGCGGGTCGGCCATTGGGCAAAGATGGATTTCCTGCAGGCCCATGGACGCCCGAGCTTCTTGCAGAAGCGATTTCACAAATTGATTCCAACCGGATTGGAGTCGATCTACGAACAGTGCAGCTTTGGTTTCAAGAGAACGAGAAGGGAATTAGCGCTGCCAACATCCGTTGGCTGGCGAGGGTTTTTGGGTGCGATGATCCGGTGGCAACCAGCGAATGGCAGATGGAACTGAGTGCGGCGCAATCGCGGTTATCGACCAAGAGACGAGAATGGAAGAGAGCCGGAAGCGGCGTTACACGGGAGTTTCCAGATACAGCACTGGCTGCGACCTTCGATGACGACACAGCGTCTCCGGCAGAGCTAAAACGGGATACCGACGCCAAGGGGCCGAGGC
>NZ_RZSB01001284.1:0-806 GCF_004023285.1 Mesorhizobium sp. M2A.F.Ca.ET.067.02.1.1 | reverse complement strand
AGTCTCAAGATCGGGCTTGCGGTCGCCATGACCGGCGCCTACGCGCCTTATAGCGAGGCGGAAGGCGCGCGCTGCATGGCCGACAGGCTGAACAAGGCTGCCGGCGCCAACGACCCCAAGGTCGAGCTGATGATCGAGGACAACCGGTCCGATCCGCAGCTTTCGGTCTCGCTCGGCCAGAAATTCCTCGATGCCGGCGCGCAGGTCATCACCGGCGTGCCGTTCCCGGATGCGCTGATCCCGATGGCGCAGACCGCTCAGCCCTATGGCGCCACCGTGTTCTCGGCGCCGAACACGCAGCTCGAAATGCAGCGGGCCGGGCTCGACAATTTCATCGCCGGGGCGGTGCCCGATCCGATCAACGCCTCAGCCACCGCGAACGCGCTTTACGGCAAGGGTGCGCGGACCGTGGCGCTGATGGTGTCGCCCGATGCCGGTTCCTATTCGGAGAAGCTGCCGGAGTGGTTCGGCGAGGTGTTCGAGCATCTCGGCGGCAAGGTGGTCGGCAAGTTCAATTATTCCTACGGCACCACCGACTGGTCGCCGCAGATCGCCTCGATCAAGGCGCTGCCGCAGAAGCCGGACGCGATTCATATCTGCGCGGTGCTGCCCGATGTCGGCATCCTGATCCGGCAATTGCGCGCCAACGGCTATGATGGTTGGGTGGCCGGCTGCGACGCTTTCGACGACAAGTCGCTGGAAGGCACGGTCGGCGATCCGAAGTCGCTGGAAAAGGTGATGTTCGCGACCCATGGCGCGACCGGCGTCGGCGGCCCGATCGACAAGTTCCTCGCCCAGTGCAAGGC
>NZ_RZSB01001283.1:0-810 GCF_004023285.1 Mesorhizobium sp. M2A.F.Ca.ET.067.02.1.1 | reverse complement strand
GCCTATGCAAGGTCCTCTGTCGGCGGGTAAGACCCTACAATTTCCAAAGAAATCTCCTTCAACCGGCATGCCTGTAGAATCTCCAGGAGACCTGCGCATGCCACATCCGACTTGCCTTTCTGAAGGTATACGCCGACAACTGTTTAAAACAATGTATATCGCATGGCGTTGCTGATGAAATGACTAAAACTTTAAGTATATGGAGACGAATTTAAACACCGCATTACCTCACTCAAGCCGCGTGACGAGAGCGCGGTTGCAGACCTTGGATTGATCTGCGCTGCCGCGGCGGAGCCGGACAGCCGACGGCCCGGCCGGAGCCGGGCCGTCCTTTCCTCAGGCGACGAGGCCTTTGGTCAGTTCGAGCGCCTGCCGCTCCAACAGCCGTCGGTAGATGCCGCCATTGAGGCGGATCAGATCGTCATGCGAACCCTCTTCGGCGATACGGCCTCGATCGAAGACCAGCAGGCGGTCGAGCGCCCGAACCGTCGAGAGCCGGTGCGCGATGACAAGGGTCGTGCGCCCCACCATCAGCCGCTCCATCGCCCTCTGGATCAGCACTTCCGATTCCGAATCCAGGCTCGATGTCGCCTCATCCAGGATCAGGATGCGCGCATCCGCCAGGAAGGCTCGCGCGATCGCCACGCGCTGCCGCTCACCCCCAGAAAGCTTCACACCGCGCTCGCCGACCAGGGTTCCGTAGCCCCTGGGCAGGTTGGTGATGAAATCATGCGCGCTGGCGAGTTTCGCCGCATGCTCGATCTCGGCCTGGCTGGCGCCGGGCCTGGCATAGGCGATGTTCTCGGCAAG
>NZ_RZSB01001282.1:0-815 GCF_004023285.1 Mesorhizobium sp. M2A.F.Ca.ET.067.02.1.1 | reverse complement strand
GGAACGATCGCTGTGCAGTTCCGGCACCAGCAGCATGCCGACATATTGGTCGGCATGCTCGACGGCAATGACGCGCTGGGCGGAGCCGAGCGGGACCTCCTTGCGGAATTCCGAGAGCGTCGTCGAGGCGGGAATGGTGCGGACGTCCTTGCGCATCATGGAGCCGACGGTGAGGCTGCGCATCCAGCCGACGTCATGAGCGCTGCGGATCGTCTCGCCGCGCAGATGGAAGCGCCAGGTCGAGAAGGAGTAGCCGAAGGTCTCGCGCACCAGGATCGCCGACATGATCGAGGCCGCCAGCACGACGCCGGTAAGCGTCAGGTCGCGGGTCGATTCCAGCGCCAGGAACGTCATGGTCAGCGGGCCGCCGACGACGCCGACCGCAAGCGAGGTCATGCCGACGACGGCGGCGACCGTCGGGTCGATGCCCGCGGACGGCGCGGTCATCGCCATGACGCCCGCGAAGACCTTGCCGAGCAGCGCGCCCAGGAACAGCGAGGCGAAGAACAGGCCGCCGCGGAAGCCCGAGCCGAGCGAGATGGCGGAGGCCGCCAGCTTCATCACGAAGACGCTCGCCACGACCGGCAGCGCGTAGTTCATGGCGAACTCGCGGTGCAACGCGCCATGGCCGCTCGAAAGCACCTGCGGCGTGACCAGCCCGAGCAGACCGACGAAGATGCCGCCGATGAACGGCCTGACCGACGCGTCGATCGCCAACCGCACGAAGACGCGCTCGACGATGCTGACCAGATGCATGATGGCGATCGAGGCGGCGCCGCCAAGCAGGCCCAGCAGCAGGAACGGCACATATTCGC
>NZ_RZSB01001281.1:0-818 GCF_004023285.1 Mesorhizobium sp. M2A.F.Ca.ET.067.02.1.1 | reverse complement strand
AGATGCGACTTGCCGGAACCCGAATTGCCCTGCACCAGCAGGCGCGCCGGCGGCCCTCGACCTTGAGGAATTGCTGGCGACCCGCCTGCTGGTGCAGGGCAATTCGGGTTCCGGCAAGTCGCATCTGCTGCGCCGGCTGCTCGAACAGAGCGCGCCCTGGGTGCAGCAGACCATCATCGACCCCGAAGGCGATTTCGTGTCGCTGGGTGAACGCTTTGGACATCTGGTGATCGACGCCGAGGAGCATACCGAGCGCGGTCTGCAGGCGGCGGGCGAGCGCGCGCGCATCCACCGCGTCTCGACGGTGCTCAATCTCGAGGGGCTCGACGCCGAGAACCAGATGCGGCGCGCAGCGGCTTTCCTCGGCGGTCTGTTCGAGGTCGCGCGCGACCACTGGTACCCGATGCTGGTGGTCGTCGACGAGGCGCAGCTCTTCGCGCCCGCCGCCGCCGGCGAGGTTTCGGACGAGGCGCGCAAGCTCTCGCTCGGCGCCATGACCAATCTGATGTGCCGCGGCCGCAAGCGCGGGCTGGCCGGCATCATCGCCACGCAGCGGCTAGCGAAGCTCGCCAAGAACGTCGCGGCGGAAGCCTCCAACTTCCTGATGGGCCGCACTTTCCTCGACATCGACATGGCGCGCGCGGCCGACCTGCTCGGCATGGAGCGGCGCCAGGCCGAAGCCTTCCGCGACCTGGAGCGCGGGCATTTCATGGCGCTTGGGCCCGCTTTGTCGCGCCGCCCGCTCGGCGTGCGCATCGGCCAGACCGAGACCAGCCCGCGCAACGGCACGCCGAGCGGGCGGCGCGACAAAGCGGGCC
>NZ_RZSB01001280.1:0-830 GCF_004023285.1 Mesorhizobium sp. M2A.F.Ca.ET.067.02.1.1 | reverse complement strand
GCGGTGCCGCGCGTCGAGGCCGATATCTATCGCGACGAGGCACAAGCCCGGTTCGACAAGGCGCTTGCCGCGGCGCCCGGCTTCGTTGAGCGGCTGGTCGGCTTCTGTCGAACCATTTCTGCGTTTCCATCGCCAAGGCGCCGGTCGTCCGGGCAAGCGCCGGCGCCTTCGAGCGCGAGGCGATCCGCCCCTTCGTGCTCGGCCGCTTCGCCGATATGCTGCTTGCTGTCGAGCATCATCCGGCGACGCTGTTCTATCTCGACAACCAACAGTCCATCGGGCCTGATTCGCGCGCCGGCAAGCGGCGCGGCCGCGGCCTCAACGAGAACCTCGCCCGCGAGATCCTGGAACTGCATACGCTCGGCGTCGGCAGCGGCTATGCCCAGGCGGACGTCACCAGTTTCGCCGCCATGCTGACCGGCTGGACCATGGCGGGCCGCGAGGGGCGGCTGGGAGAACCGGGAAGCTTCGTCTTCAACACCAATGCGCATCAGCCGGGCAAGGCGGCGCTGCTCGGCAAGACCTATCCCGACGGGGGCATGGGCCAGGCGGAGTCCGCGCTCAACGACATTGCCCGCCATCCGGCCACCGCGCGGCACATCGCCACCAAGCTTGCCCGCCATTTCATCGCGGACGATCCGCCGCCGGCGGCTGTCGCCCGGCTGGCCTCGGTCTTCACCAAATCCGACCGCGACCTGCGTTCGATTGCGTTGACGCTGATCGACATGCCCGAAGCCTGGTCGATGCCGCTCACGAAGCTGCGCTCGCCCTTGGATTATGTCGTCGCGCTGCGACGGGCGGTCGGCGCGACCGCCGGCAACGAACCGCAG
>NZ_RZSB01000127.1:0-10610 GCF_004023285.1 Mesorhizobium sp. M2A.F.Ca.ET.067.02.1.1 | reverse complement strand
TATACCGCACTTGCTGCCCGCTCAGGGTCCAAGAAACTCGCCATCATCGCCGTCGCAAGGAAGCTCCTGGTCGTCCTCAACGCCATCATGCGCGACAAAACCGCATTCGCGTGAACACAGTTGCCATGCCGTGACCTATGCGAAGAGTGTTGCGGTCCAGAATTCTGCACCGTTAGTGGCACTTCGATGTAACGGCATGGATTGCAGGGTCTGTGCGCATCGCTTCGCTCCTCGCTCCGCCCTGGAATGAAGAAGCGAGAGAGGTCTTCGCCACTCGCGAAGGTCGGGGACGCTCTTAAGCGTCGTGCTTCTGGCGGTGCTTGCCGCGGTGCTTCTCGCCATGCGCGTCATCGGGGCGGGCCTGCTTCTGCTCGCTCTTGTCGCGGCGGACGCCGCTCTGGGCGGCGATGGGGTGTGAAGGGATGCCCTCGCGGGCGGTCTTGCTTTCAAGTCGGCTGATGAAGATGTCGAAGCGATTGGGCATCGTTCGGTCCTGCCTCCTCCCGGGGAATCAGGGGTTAAATTCGCCGCTGTGGGTTTCGTTCCGCACTGTGGCAAAGGCATGGCGATTTCGTAACCCGACCTCACGTTTTGCAACAGGCCGTCAGCCATGCCAAACAGGGTGAACGGAGGGTTATCCTTGACCGGCGACAGAAGCAGCTACCTGATCGGACAGACCGAGATCGCGGCGCGGGCGCTCCAGCCGGCGCTCTATCTGGTGGCGACGCCGATCGGCAATCTGGCTGATATCACGCTGCGCGCGCTGGAGACGCTGGCCGCAGCCGACATCGTCGCCTGCGAGGACACGCGCGTCTCGCGCGTGCTGCTCGAACGCTACGGCATCCGCCGCCGCACCACCGCCTATCACGAGCACAATGCGCAAGAGGCCGGGCCGAAGCTGATCGAGGCGCTGGCGGCCGGGCAGAGCGTGGCGCTGATCTCCGACGCCGGCACGCCCTTGGTTTCCGATCCCGGTTACCGGCTAGTCGGCGAGGCGCTGGAGCAGGGCATCCGCGTCGTGCCGATTCCTGGACCGTCGGCAGCGCTTGCGGCGCTGACGGCTTCCGGCCTGCCATCCGATGCTTTCCTGTTCGCCGGCTTCCTGCCGGTGAAGGCAGGGCAACGAGTGACCAAGCTCGAAACCTTCAAGGCGGTGCCGGCGACGCTGATCTTCTTCGAATCGCCCAGACGGCTGGCCGAGACGCTTGCCGCCATGGTCGAGGCACTGGGGGGCACGCGGAAGGCCGCGATCGGGCGCGAGCTGACCAAGGCTTTCGAGGAGATGCGCACCGGCACGCTGACCGAGCTGGCCGGCCACTATGCCGCCGCCGATACGCCGAAGGGCGAGATCGTCATTTGCGTCGGCCCGCCCGAAGCAGCGGAAGAGCAGCCGGCGGATATCGACCGGCTCCTGTTGTCGCTGGCGGCCGAAATGCCGGCTTCGAAGGCGGCATCGGAAGCGGCGAAGATGACCGGCGTCCAGAAACAGGCGCTCTACCGGCGGCTCTTGGAACTCAAGGACGGACCATGATCCCAAAAAGTGGAAGCCGGTTTTGGATAGGATCATGGTCGAGCAAAAAGGAGCCGACGGTGGCTGAGCGCACGGTCGGCCATCGCCGCAAGGCCTATCGGCGCGGTCATCGCGGCGAATGGCTGGCGGCGCTGGCGCTGATGCTGAAAGGCTACCGCATCCTTGCCCGCCGCCATCGCACAAGGCTCGGCGAGATCGACCTGATCGCGCGGCGCGGCGATCTCGTGCTGTTCGTCGAGGTCAAGGCGCGCCGCACGCTGATCGAGGCGATGGAAGCGATCGGCCATGAATCGGAGCGCCGCATCGAGGGCGCCGCAGATCTGTGGCTGTCGCGGCAGCCGGATTACGGGCGGCTTTCGATGCGTTTCGACATGGTGGCCGTGCTGCCCTGGCGTTGGCCGGTGCATGTCGAGAACGCGTTTTATGGGAGGAATTGAGCGGGCTTATCCCGCTATAATGGGTAGACAATCGCATATGGCAGCGCTGGCCCCCTCATCCGGCCGCTTCGCGGCCACCTTCTCCGCCGACGCCGACAGTCTCCTCTCCCCTCGGGGAGAGGTCAGCGGAGGCTGGGTGAGGGGGAGCGCGGTGTGTGGTTGCCATATCCTGCGGGCGGGTTCTCACCCCCAAACCATCAGCGCCGCCAGCCCCGCTACCCCGACCGCAAGCCGCCACCAGCCGAACAGCGCGTAGCCTTTGCGCGAGACGTAATCGAGCAGGAAGCGGACGACGATCAGCGCGGCGACGAAGGCGGCGATGAAGCCGACGGAAATGATCGGCAGGTCGGCCGAAGTCAGCACGTTGCGGTTCTTGAAGAGGTCGAAGGCGAAGGCGCCGACCATGGTAGGCATGGCGAGGAAGAAGGAGAATTCCGCCGCCGCGCGCTTGTCGACGCCCATCAGCAGCGCGCCGACGATGGTCGAGCCGGAACGCGAGGTGCCCGGGATCAGCGACAGGCACTGGAACAGGCCGATCTTGAGATAGACGCTCAACGGGAAGCGCTCGACGTCGTGATGCACCGGCTTGAAGTTGATGCGGTCGACGACGAGCAGCACCACGCCGCCAATGATCAGCATGCTGCAGATCAGTTTTGGCGATTCGAACAGATAGTTTTTGATGAAGTCGTGACCTACGGCGCCGATGACCGCGGCCGGCAGGAAGGCGATCAGGATGCCGATGACGAAATGCCTAGTCTGCGGGTCGCTGGGCAGCTTGATCAGCATCTGCCAGAGCTTGCCGAAATAGACACTCAAAATGGCCAGGATCGCGCCGAGCTGGATCAGGATCTCGAAGGCCTTGCCGGTGGAGTGGAAGCCAAGGAAATGGCCGGCAAGCAGGATGTGGCCGGTCGAGGACACCGGGATGAACTCGGTCAGGCCCTCCAAAAGCCCAAGCAACAGCGCTTCGACGATGGTCTGGCTTTCCATGGCAACCTCAGGATTTCGGGGATAGCTGGGACAACGGCTTGCTTGTCACGGCGCGGAAGTCCCCCTATAGGTCGCAACACCGTGACGGCCGCATGATGGGCCGCCAAGACTTACCGGCGCTGACACCGATTCGCCAGTGCGCCCTATCATCGCGGAACCATGCTGACGCTTTTCCATCATCCCATGTTCGCCACCTGCCGGTTCGTCCGCCTCGCCTTTGGCGAGTATGGCGAGGAGCTGGCGCTGATCGAGGAAAAGCCGTGGACGCGGCGCAAGGAGTTCCTGGCGCTGAACCCGGCCGGTACGCTGCCGATCCTGCTGGCCGAAGGCGACGTGCCGATCGTCGGCGCCATGGTGATCGCCGAATATCTCGACGAGACGCGCGGCGTGCTCAAGCGCGACAAAAGGCTGTTCGCCGAGGATCCGATGCAGCGCGCCGAAATCCGCCGGCTGACCGACTGGTATCTGGCGAAGGCCGAAAGCGAGGTCACCCGCCACCTGGTGCGCGAGCGCGTGCTGAAGCCGGTGATGCCGGAAACCGCCGGCGGCGGCTCGCCCGATTCGGCGGCGATCCGGGCGGCGCGCGCCAACATCCGCCAGCACATGAAATACACCAATTGGCTGGCCGGCACGCGCCATTGGCTGGCCGGCAACAAGGTGACCTATGCCGACCTCGCCGCGGCGGCGACGCTTTCGGTGCTCGATTATCTCGGCGAGATCGACTGGCGCGAACACAGCGCCGCGCGCGAATGGTACACGCGGGTGAAATCGCGGCCGTCGTTCCGGCCGCTGCTCTCCGACCGGGTGCGCGGCCTGTCGCCGGTGTCGCATTATGCGGACCTCGACTTCTGAAACCTTGCGCGCGCTGATCGAGGCGGAGGCGCGCCGCGCCGGCTTCGAGGCGGTCGCCGTGACACGTCCGGACGCGATCCCGCTGGCGCCCGCACGCTTGGCCGAATTCGTCGCCGACGGTTTTCACGGCTCGATGGGGTGGATCGCCGAGACGCTTGAGCGCCGGGCTGAGCCCTCGACGCTGTGGCCGGAGGTGCGCTCTATCGTCGTGCTGGCGATGAATTACGGCCCCGACCAGGATCCACGTGACATCCTCGCAAGACCCGACCGCGGCGCGATCTCGGTCTATGCGCAAAACCGCGACTATCATGACGTGATGAAGGGCCGGCTGAAGGAGATCGCCGGCAAGATCGTGGCCAAGGCGGGCGGCGACGTAAAGGTGTTCGTCGACACGGCGCCGGTGATGGAAAAGCCGCTGGCGGAAGCCGCAGGGCTCGGCTGGCAGGGCAAGCACACGAACCTGGTCAGCCGCGCGCATGGCTCCTGGCTGTTCCTCGGCACGATCTTCACCGCGGCCGAGCTGGAGCCGGACAAGCCCGAGATCGACCATTGCGGCTCCTGCCGCGCCTGCCTCGACGCCTGCCCGACCGATGCGTTTCCGGCGCCCTACCGGCTCGATGCGCGGCGCTGCATCTCCTACCTGACCATCGAGAACAAGGGGCCGATCCCGCGCGAATTCCGCGACAAGATCGGCAACCGCATCTATGGCTGCGACGACTGCCTGGCCGCCTGCCCGTGGAACAAATTCGCCCGCGCGGCCTCGGAGGCGAAGCTTGCCGCACGCGAGGATTTGCGCGAGCCGAAGCTCTCGGACCTGCTCGCGCTCGATGACGAGGCGTTCCGCGCCTTCTTCTCTGGCTCACCGATCAAGCGCATCGGCCGCGACCGTTTTGTGCGCAACGTGCTGATCGCCGCCGGCAATTCGGGCGACCCGTTGCTGGCGCCCATTGTGCGTGGCCTGCTCGGCGACGCCTCGCCGCTGGTGCGGGGTGCGGCAATCTGGGGCCTGTCGCGACTGCTCCCCGACCGCGAATTTGGCGAGCTTGCCGCCATGGCTTCGAGGACCGAGACCGATGCGGCGGTTCGCGAAGAATGGCTGGCGGGCTTGGCATCCGTAGAGGTTCATCGATGAGCGAAAGACGCTTCTTTATCTTTGGCGCCGGCTATTCCGGCAAGGCTTTCGCGCGGGCCAACGCCCAGCACGCGCCGATCTCCGGCACGACCCGGGCGCCGGAAAAGTTCGAGGCGCTGCGATCGGCCGGCATCGAGCCGCTGCAATTCGACGGCGCGCTGTCGCCCGAGCTCGGCGAGGCGCTTGCCAGGACCACGCATCTCATCGTCTCGGTCGCCCCCGACGAGGCCGGCGATCCGGTGCTGAAGGCCGCCGGCGATGCGCTGCGGGAAAAGATGCCGGCGCTGGAATGGATCGGCTATCTGTCGACCGTGGGCGTCTATGGCGACCATGGCGGCGCCTGGGTGGACGAGACCAGCGACTGCCGGCCGGTGTCGAAGCGTTCGGTGATGCGGGTGGCGGCCGAACAGGAGTGGCTGGCGCTTGGCCGCGAGATCGGCAAGCCGGCGGCCGTGCTGCGGCTTTCCGGAATCTACGGGCCCGGCCGCAACGCGCTGGCCAATCTCGAGGAGGTCACGGCGCGGCGGCTGGTCAAGCCGGGGCAGGTGTTCAACCGCATACATTGCGACGACATTGCCGGCGCGCTCTGGCACCTCGCCGGCGGCAACCTCGGCGGCATCTTCAATGTCACCGACGACGAGCCGGCGCCGCCGCAGGATGTCGTGGCCTACGCCGCCGGGCTGATGGGCGTCGAGCCGCCGCCGGAAATTCCCTTCGAGACCGCCCAACTTTCGCCCATGGCGCGTTCTTTCTATGGCGAGAACAAGCGGGTCGCCAACAAGGCGATCAAGGCGGCCGGCTATCGCTTCCGATTCCCGAACTACCGGGTGGCGCTGGAGCGGATGTGGGCCGAGGGCAACTGGCGGGACGGAGCGCCGCGCAGCCCGATGAGGCGCTGAAGATCGATGCGGGACGCGCGGCGTGGTATGATTCGTTCCTGACCGTGCCGCAAACGGATTGACTGGAGAGGGATCCGGCCTGATGAATTTGCGATCGCTGCCCGACAGGAAGCCGTTCCTGACCGCCGCGCTGGCGCTGGTGACCTTGGCTGCGCTGGTCGCGGCGGCGATTTCGGCCGAACCGCGCGCCAAGGACCTGTTCGGCACCAAGAAACTGCCTGCGGTGGTGCCCGCGCAATCCTTCGGTTTCTACTCCAAGGGCTGCTTCGCCGGCGGCGTCGCCCTGCCGATGGAAGGTCCGACCTGGGAAGTGATGCGCCCCTCGCGCAACCGGCGCTGGGGCCATCCGGCCATGATCGCGCTGATCGAAAAGCTGTCGCGCGACGCGGGAGCCGACGGCTGGCCGGGGCTTCTGGTCGGCGACGTCTCGCAGCCGCGCGGCGGACCGATGATGACCGGCCATGCCTCGCATCAGATCGGGCTCGACGCCGACATCTGGCTGACGCCGATGCCGAAGCGGCCGCTGAGCATGGCCCAGCGCGAATCGATGAGCGCCACGCTGATGGTCGACGAGAAGACGCATCTGGTGAAGGACGCGCTGTGGACGCCGGCGCACACAAGGCTGCTCAAGCGCGCCGCGAGCTATCCGGAAGTCGAGCGCATCCTGGTCAATCCCGGCATCAAGAAGGAGCTTTGCGACACCGTCACCGGCGACCGTTCCTGGCTGCGCAAGATCCGGCCGTTCTGGGGCCACGACTATCACTTCCACATGCGCATCGGCTGCCAGCCGGGCTCGCCCGGTTGCAAGGGGCAGGAGGCGACGCCCGCTGACGACGGCTGCGGCAAGCCGCTGGCCTGGTGGTTCACCGAGGAGCCGTGGCGGCCCAACAAGAACCCCGATGCGCCCAAGGCCCGCGACCTGATGACGATGGCCAATCTGCCGAAAGAGTGCCAGGCGGTGCTCGCCGCGACGGATGCGCCGTCGCTGGCGGCCGTGACCTACCAGGGCGGCAGCGCCACCGCGGTCGCCGTGGCGGAACCGCAGCCGACCGAGCCGGCGGAGACGATCTCCAGCGGCAATGCCGCGATGCCGGCGGCGGCGAGCGCTTTCGCGCCGACGCCCAAGATCGGCATTCCGCTGCCAAGGCCTAGACCGGGGAACTGACGCCGAAGCGGGCTTCCCCTTTCCGGGGTCATGCGCTAGTCAATCGATTGAAACGGCGCAGCCGCGCCGCAACGAGGACGATCAGAGCATGGCAGGCGAAGACGAGAAGGGACTGCGGTTTCCGGTCCTGATCGGCGACATTGGCGGCACCAATGCGCGTTTCTCGATCGTGCTCGACGCTAATTCCGAGGCGACCGAGCCGCAGATCGTCCAGACGGCGAATTTCAAGACCATCGACGACGCGATCCAGGCGGCGGTGCTCGACCGCTCGTCCATCCAGCCGAATTCGGCGGTGCTGGCGATCGCCGGGCCGGTCGACGGCGACGAGATTCCGCTCACCAACTGCCCCTGGGTCGTGAAGCCCCGGCAGATGATCGCCAATCTGGGCCTGACCGAGGTCGTGGTGCTCAACGATTTCGAGGCGCAGGCGCTGGCGGTCGTGGCGCTCGGCGAGGAGCATATGGAAAAGGTCGGCGGCGGCACGCCGGAACCCAATGCGAGCCGCGTCGTGCTCGGCCCCGGCACCGGCCTTGGCGTCGCCGGACTGATCTATGCGCTCGACCACTGGATCCCGGTGCCGGGCGAGGGCGGGCATATGGATATCGGCCCGCGCACGCCGCGCGACTTCGAGGTGTTCCCGCATATCGACAAGCTCGAAGGCCGCATCTCCGGCGAGCAGATCCTGTGCGGGCGCGGGCTGGTCAATGTCTATCGCGCCGTGGCCAAGGCCGATGCTAGGCATGCGCCCTTCACCACGCCGGCCGAGATCACCGCGGCGGCGCTTGCGAAATCCGACCCGATCGCCGAGGAGGCGCTGGAACTGTTCGTCACCTGCCTCGGCCGCACCGCGGGTGACCTGGCGCTGGTGTTCATGAGCCGGGGCGGTGTGTTCCTCACCGGCGGCATCGCGCAGAAGATCGTGCCGGCGCTGAAGCAAGGCAATTTCCGCGCCGCCTTCGAGGACAAGGCGCCGCACAGCGCGCTGATGCGCGAAATGCCGGTCTATGTCATCACCCATCCGCTGGCGGCGCTGCTCGGGCTTGCGGCCTATGCCAGGACGCCGTCGCTGTTCGGCGTCAACACGGCGGGGCGGCACTGGCGCGCCTGATCGCGCCCGGATTCGGGCCGGCGATCGGCCGGCGCGACGAAGTTTCGCCATAGGCAAGCCGTAGCCGGGGCGCTAAGAGGGGTGCCGAGAGGCAGCCCTGTCCGACGAAAACCCACGAAGCGCCCCTGATTTGACCGTTCAAACTTCGCTCAAACTTAAAGTCCAGCCCACCGAGGTCAGCGCGGTGCTGCGCCGCATCCTGGCCGAAAACGGCAAGGAATATCGGTGGACCTATGTCGTCGCCGTCGCCTGCCTGCTGGTTGTTTCCGGCACCACCGCCTTCACGGCGTGGATCATGGCGCCGATGATCAACCAGATCTTCTACGAACGGCGCAGCGACATGATCGTCTGGATCTGCGCCGGTTTCATGGCCGCCTCCGTGCTGCGCGGCTTCGCCGGCTACGGCCAGGCGGTCGCGCTGGCCAGGATCGGCAACAATCTGGTCGCCCGCTACCAGAAGCGCAGCTTCGACCATCTGATGAAGCTCGGCGTCGACTTCTTCAACGAGACCCGTTCCGGCCGGCTGGCGGCTCAGGTGAACGAGAATGTCGGCGGCATCCGCGATCTCCTGTCGCTGACGCTGACCTCCATCAGCCGCGACGCGGTCTCGCTCGTCGCGCTCGTCGGCGTGATGATCTACCAGGATCCGGTGCTGTCGCTGAGCTCGCTGCTGATCGGGCCGCCGCTGATCTGGGCCGTCGTCTACATCACCCGCCGCCTGCGCAAGATCAACCGCGAATCCGTGCTGATCAACTCGCGGCTGAACGGGTCGGTGCAGGAGGCCACGCAGGGCATCGCCATCGTCAAGGCCTTCACCCTGGAGGACGAGCTGGCGCGCCGCATCGGCATCATGGCCGACACGGCCGAGCAGCGTAACAACAAGATCGCCCGCGTCGCGGAGCGGCTGTCGCCGATTTCCGAAATCCTGGGCGGCCTCGCCGTCACCGCCGTGCTTGCCTATTCCGGCTATCGGGCGCTGGTGCTCGGGCAGCCACCGGGCGCGGTGTTCTCCTTCATCACCGCGCTGATCCTGGCCTACGACCCGGCGCGGCGCCTGGCGCGCACGCAGGTCGGCATGGAACGCGCCCTGGTCAACGCGCGCATGATCTACGAGCTGCTGGACCTCGAGCCGAAGCAGGGCGACGCGCCCGACGCGGTCGAGGCGAAGGTCACCACCGGGGAGGTGCGCTTCAACAATGTGACGTTCGGCTACAATGCCGACACGCCGGTGCTGCGGGACCTGAGCTTTACCGCCGCGGCCGGCAAGGTGACGGCCATCGTCGGCGCGTCGGGCGCCGGCAAGTCGACACTGGTGGCGCTGCTGCAGCGCTTCTACAACGTCGACAAGGGCTCGATCGAGGTCGACGGCCAGGACATCGCCAAGGTGACCAAGCATTCGCTGCGCCAATCGATCGCCTATGTGGCGCAGGCGCCTTATCTGTTCGAGGGCACGATCCGCGACAACATCCGCTTCGGCCGGCTGTCGGCCACCGACGCCGAGATCGAGCAGGCGGCGAAACTCGCGGCGGCCGACGAGTTCATCCGCCAGCAGCCGCAAGGCTACGACACACCGGTCGGCGAAGGCGGCTCGACGCTTTCCGGCGGCCAGCGCCAGCGCGTCTCGATCGCGCGCGCCATCGTGCGCCAGGCGCCGATCCTGCTGCTCGACGAAGCGACCTCGGCGCTCGACAACGAGGCCGAGGCGCGTGTCCAGGAGGCGCTGACCCATGTCATGGAAGGCCGCACGACGATCGTCATCGCGCACCGGCTGTCGACGGTGGTCAATGCCGACCATATCATCGTGCTGGAAGAGGGCAGGCTGGTCGAGGAAGGCACGCATGCGACGCTGATGGCCGACCCGCACGGCATCTATGCCCGCTTCCACCGGATCCAGGGCAAGAAGGGGCTGGGGCTTGTCGACGACGCCAAGGCAAGCCAGACTTCCGGCCAAACTCCGGCGCCGCGCAGCCGCGCCAGGAAGACCGTCAGGAGAAGCGCATGAGTGAAGCCGGCGATATGGGCCTGGTCGTGGTGGGCGCCGCCGGCCGCATGGGCCAGACGCTGATCCGCGCCATCCACACCATGCCCGGCGCACGCGTCGCCGCCGCGATCGAGCGGCCGGACTCCCCCCATCTCGGAAAGGACGCCGGCGAGCTTGCCGGCATCGGCATCATCAACGTGCCGATCGTCGACGACCCGCTGCCGGCCTTCGCCAGGGCAGACGGCGTGCTCGATTTCACGGCGCCGGCGGCGAGCGTCGAATTCGCCGGCTATGCCGCGCAGGCGCGCATCGTCCATGTCATCGGCACCACCGGCTGCTCAGCCGACGACGATGCCAAGATCGCCGCCGCCGCGCGCCATGCCACGATCGTCAAATCCGGCAATATGAGCCTCGGCGTCAACCTTTTGGCGGTGCTGGTCGAGCAGGCCGCTAAGGCGCTCGACCCGGAGGATTTCGACATCGAGATCCTGGAAATGCACCACCGCCCCAAGGTC
>NZ_RZSB01001279.1:0-830 GCF_004023285.1 Mesorhizobium sp. M2A.F.Ca.ET.067.02.1.1 | reverse complement strand
GGACAAGATGGATGCCATTCCCGGCTATGCCAGCCAGCCGGATTTACCGCTTTTCCGCAAGACGGTGCTCGAGACCGGCTGCGCCATCATCGGCCAGACCGCCGATCTGGCGCCCGCCGACCGCAGGCTCTACGCGATCCGCGATGTGACGGGAACGGTCGAATCCATACCGCTGATCACCGCTTCGATCCTGTCGAAGAAGCTTGCCGCGGGCCTGGGCTCGCTGGTGCTCGACGTCAAGCTCGGCAACGGCGCCTTCATGGAAAAGTCGCGCGATGCGGTGGCCCTGGCGAACAGCCTGGTGGAGGTCGCCAACGGCGCCGGTCTGAGCGCATCGGCGCTGGTGACGGGCATGAACGAACCGCTGGCCTCCGCTGCCGGCAACGCGGTTGAGGTAAAGAATGCCGTGGACTTCCTCACCGGCCGTTTTCGCGACAAGCGGCTGGAGGACGTGACGGTGGCGTTGGCGGCCGAGATGCTGCAGTCGGCAGGGCTGGTTTCGTCGCAGCAAGATGGTCTCAGGCGCGCGACCGAAGCGCTCGCCGGCGGCCGGGCGGCTTCCGTCTTCGCGCGGATGGTGGCAGTGCTTGGCGGTCCCGGCGATTTCATCGAGAAGCCGGAAAAGTATCTGCCGACGGCGCCGGTCGAACTGGCCGTGACGGCGGAACAGGACGGGTTCGTGACCGGCATTGCCACGCGCGATATCGGGCTGGCCGTTGTCACGCTCGGCGGCGGGCGTTCCCGTCCGGATGACAAGATCGATCATGCGGTCGGCTTGACCCGGCTGTTGCCGGTCGGCCCCGAGGCGCGCTCAGGCGCGGCGCTGGCGC
>NZ_RZSB01001278.1:0-832 GCF_004023285.1 Mesorhizobium sp. M2A.F.Ca.ET.067.02.1.1 | reverse complement strand
GGTTGACGGAATGCCCCGCTGCGGGGCCGCTGCGCATCTATCGATATCCGGCGTCGGGCGGCCCCGCCGGCCAGTGTCCTGCCATGGGCCAATAAGCCGTTGACGCGGTGATCCCCGTCAAGGCGCGATCGGGTTCAACTTCAGATGCTGGATCAGGATGATGGTCTTGGCGTCGACGATACGGCCGTCGGCAATGGCGGCCAGCGCCTCGTCCAGTGGTATTTCTAGAACCTCGATGTCCTCGCCCTCCTCGGGCGCGCCGCCGCCGTCGGAAATGCGATCGGCCGGCGAATAGCGCGCGGTGAAGAACCAGAGCCGCTCCGTCACGCTCCCGGGGCTCATGAATGGCGCGAACAGCCGCTCGATGTCCTTCAACCGGTAACCCAGTTCCTCCTCCGCTTCCTTGCGGATGGCGGTTTCGGGATCGTTTTCGTCGAGCAGGCCGGCGCAGGCCTCGATCAGCGGCTCGCGGTGACCCACGGCGTAAGCCGGGAAGCGGAACTGCCGCACCAGGAGCACGGTCGAGCGCCGAGGATCGAACGGCAGGATCACCGCGCCGTCGCCGCGATCGTAGGTCTGGCGGATCTGCGTCTCCCACCGCCCGTCGCGGCGGCGGTAGTCGAGCACTGTCTTCTTCAGCACCGCCCAGTCGTCCGAAAGGATCTCTTCGGAACGGATGCGAATGCGATCTTCCATGACGATCTCCTTGGTGGCGGCAAAGGGGTAGCGACGAAAGCGCCTCTACGCAATCCGGGAAACCGACTGGTCCAGCGGCAGTTTCACCGGCTCGTGTCTGGCGTGACGCGCCACGACTGCCTAGATAGCGGTATCT
>NZ_RZSB01001277.1:0-833 GCF_004023285.1 Mesorhizobium sp. M2A.F.Ca.ET.067.02.1.1 | reverse complement strand
CTGCCTGACGGCGCTGGCGGCGGCACAAGCAGCGGCGCCCGCGCCGTTTTCGGCTTCGCGCCGGGGAAATTTACCGTGGTCGACGAAGCCGAAGGACTGGCCGCGGCCTTCGCTGGCGTCATCACGCCGGCCATCGGCACGCTCACCGACCTGTCCCATGGCCGCACCGCGATCCGCATCGCCGGCCCGAGGGCCGAATGGGTGATGGCGAAGTTTTTTGCCATCGACTTCGCCTTGCCGGCCTTCCCGCTCGGCGCCGGCCGCTCGACCAACCATCACGACATCTTCGCCCAGATCCAGCGCACAGGCGCCGACCAGTTCGACATCTACGTCTTCCGCTCCTTCGCGCGGTCGTTCTGGAAGGCCTTGTGCCACGCCAGCGAAGAGGTCGGCTATGAGGTGCAGTAGAGCATCCAAGGTGTGTTGAGATTCAGGTGAGGCCGTGCCGAAAGTGGCGGATTCCGAGAACCGGAGCGGAGCGTACTAAAGTACGTGAGCACCGGAAGCGCAGGAAGCCGCCATTTGCAGGCCGGCCTCACCTGAATATCAACACACCTTTGGTCCAGCCGCTATCTGGCACTACAAACGGCTACAACTGCTGCTTGAGCGTTGGGCCAGCAGGCGCGATAGCTAAGGAATCACGAGCGTTTGCCAAGGCAGACGCCCGCTCAGGCAACCAGTTCGACCACACCCTTCCATGACTGTTGAGACTTCGGCGACGGCCACGACCCGCTTTGCTCCGGCGGAGGGTCCGTCGATGTTGTTGCCGGCAACCGTCGCTTGCGGCGTGTTCATGACCAGCCTCGACCAGAATGTCGTGGTCACGGCGCTGC
>NZ_RZSB01001276.1:0-835 GCF_004023285.1 Mesorhizobium sp. M2A.F.Ca.ET.067.02.1.1 | reverse complement strand
GGTGCCTCGTCATCCCCTTTGGCATTGGGGACACTGCCCTTCTTGCGCCGATCTTGAAATCCCGGTGGGACAGAGCCGACGAAACGGAGTGCCGCATCGGCAGCCACGGTCTTCAGGTCATCATAGAGCGATGTCGTCCGCGGCGTGCGCGCGTTGATAAATGCGATGACCTCGGACGAATGTTTCTGGTAGGACCGCTGCCATTGGCGCGTTGTCGCGGTCAAACGGCTAAGAGAGTTTAGCGCTGCGCGCGTGGCGGCCCGGATTGTCGAGGGATCCTCGGCGCCATCACCATAGGATTCATCAATGAACGGCCTGAAATAGGAATAGGTGCGTCCGACGAGGTCGGCAACTTCATTGGTCTTGTCCGTCAACTCTGAGACGATCGTTCCAGCGACATGATGTTTCAGGTATTCGTGCGCGGACCACATTGGCACATGAACGCGGCCTTCGCAGTGCGACTCGAGCCAGGTGGATAGTTCGCTTCGTGAAGAGGAACCGATCTTGGTCAACCACATTAGGAAAGATGTATCGACATAGATATGTGTATCGGCCGCCTTGATTAGATCCGCGAGCCGCGCCCTGAATTTAGCCGAGCTCTCTGTTTCACTTGGGATGTCGAGGATAGGCTTTCCGGCGGGGGTATTCATGCTGCATTTGCCATATCTATTTTGGACGCGTGGAATGAGGGGGCGCCGACGCGCTGCCATAAAGCCACGACACCTTTAGGACGAATTTCCTAATGCAAGGTTTAGATATCAGCTTCTTGCTAACATTAGCGTCGAGCTGGATTGTAGTGCGACGGCCGCTTTCGGTCGCATCTCCAGGTTTGCGA
>NZ_RZSB01001275.1:0-839 GCF_004023285.1 Mesorhizobium sp. M2A.F.Ca.ET.067.02.1.1 | reverse complement strand
GGTTTAAGCGGGCATCGCCAGGGACGCGACTTACGGATTCGTAAGCTCACTCACGTTGACGTTCCCAGACGCGCCCGGCGGCGCAGCGCCCCTCTCACGCCGCGCGCGTCTCGGCCGGTTTTCCCGCTTCGCGGACACGTCGGCTGAAGACCATCAACTGCCGCGCGGTGTTGTTGCGCAGGCGGCGCAGGCGCCATTCCAGTCCCGTCTCGGTGGTGATGCGCTTGGCATAGATGCTGGCCCGCAAAGCCCTGGTGTCGGCCGCGACCTTGATCGGATCGTCATAGAAGGCGCAGATCTTGTCGGCCGCCATGCCGGGCGTTTCGAGCCAGGCGGGGATATGCGTGGAGCTGAGGCAATCGACATCGGTAAGCACGCGGTGGATGCCGTCGCCTTGCGCAGGGCAGGTCGTGGCGAACGCATCGCCGATGAAGACCACGCCGTCGCGGCGATGGCCCTGTGTCGTCGTCAGGCTGACCTGCCGCACCTCGACCTCGCTGGCGACGGCGAAGTTGCCGCATCGCTGGGCAATCTCCGGCATCAGATCCAGAAGCATCTTTTGCGGGTTCTCGCGGAACGCCCGCACCCACGGGTCGGCCACGGTCCGATAGACGAACATGTTCGCCCGCAGCCGCTCGCCGATCCGGAAGATGGTAAGAAAGGCAATGCGATCGGCAACCCGCCTTGCGTAGAAGGTGAGGGACTGCAGGCCGAATTCCTGCGGCGTGATCGCGAGATCGAACCCCATCGACAGCGAATGCGCCTTCGATTCCTCGATGCGCTCGACGCCGATGGCGCGCCGCACCGCCTCGCTATAGCCGGTGGCCACCACCAGAAGC
>NZ_RZSB01001274.1:0-846 GCF_004023285.1 Mesorhizobium sp. M2A.F.Ca.ET.067.02.1.1 | reverse complement strand
ACCTTGAGTGGCAGCGGCAGCGGCGTCATGTCGTAGACGGTGCCGTTGCGATGCTTGTAGGCGATGTTTCCCGTCTTCAGGTCGACGCCGGCGACATAGCCCCAGGGCGGCGCCTGGCAGGGGATGCCGAGCGGCGACAGGAACGGCCCCATCACCACCGCGTAAGGCGCGCCCTCGTTGCGGTTCAGCCCCTGCTCGCTGCCCTTGGTGTCGCCTGGCGGCGGCACGTCCGCGCGCGGGATGAGCTTGGACGTGAACGCCAGGTAGGTCGGCATGCCGAACATCACCTGCCGCACCGGATCGACCGCGACACCGCCCCAGTTGAAGACGCCGAAATTGCCGGGATAGATCAGCGAACCCTGCAGCGAGGGCGGCGTGTAGCGGCCTTCGTAACGCAGCTTCTTCAACTCGATACGGCAGGCCAGTTGATCGAACAGGGTGATGCCCCACATGTCGGCGCCGGTCAGCGGCTTCTGATTGAAGGAAAGGTCGGACGCCGGCTGTGTCGGCGAGGCATGATCGCCCTCGATCGCGCCGCCGGGCGCCGGCACTTCCTTCACCGGAATGATCGGCTCGCCCGTGCGCCGGTCGAGCACATAGAGGTCGCCCTGCTTGGTCGGCCCGACCAGCGCCGGCACGACGCCGTTCGCCGTCGTGATGTCGACCAGCGACGGCTGCGCCGGCACGTCCATGTCCCACAGATCGTGATGCACGGTCTGCCGCACCCAGCGCAATTGCCCGGTGTTGAGGTCGAGCGCGGTGATCGATGACGAGAATTTCTCGACATTGGCGCTGCGGCCCATGCCGAGCTGGTCCGGCGTCTGGTTGCCGAGCGGCACGTAAAGC
>NZ_RZSB01001273.1:0-848 GCF_004023285.1 Mesorhizobium sp. M2A.F.Ca.ET.067.02.1.1 | reverse complement strand
CCGTTCACGCGCGCGGTGGATGACCGCGTCCGCCACAACCATCTCGGTGTAGAGCAGCGCGCGTCTCGTCAACTGACGGTGGAAGAACCGGCAATGCCGATCCGTCCAGTCCATCATGGGCGCAACGGCTACCCTATGCTCTTGATTTTTCATCATTTTTCATTTAACATGAATTTCTTAGAACCTGCCGAGTGCACACGAATTTACGCCAGAATACGACCCTCTTCGCCAAGTTTCGATCTCTCAGCGCACACGGAGCGCACACGAAAAAATGGCCACCTATACGGAGCTCTCATCCGGTTCCTGGCGCGTGCAGGTTCGTCGCAAAGGTCGCTACGTCAGCGAGACGTTCTTGCGCCGAGACAACGCACGACGATGGCCAACCGAAACCGAACGCCAAGTCGACCGCGGCGAGACACCGACCAAGTCTCGTGTAGCGCGCCTTAAAACTTTCGGCGAAATCATCGACCTCCATATCGACGACATCTGCGATGTAGGCAAGTCCCCTCGCCGCTCCAAGGCCGCCGCCCTCGATATGCTCCAACGACAGCTGGGGAAATGCAACATCGCGGCTCTCGATCGCGAACGGCTCATCCTATTTGGTCGTGAGCGAGCCGCCCAAGGTGAAACGCGACATGGAGGAAGGCTATGGCGGACGACAAATCCAAGAGAGGCAAACAGGACAGAGCTCGGGTTTCGGCAAGCGAGCCGTATGAAGTCAATTACTTTGCCCGGAAGCATGGCATCACTAAGGATCAAGCCCTGAAAATCATCAAAGACACCAAGGGCAATCGGGACAAAGCGAATGCTGCCGCTGAGAAAATCTCTGGCAAGTAGAGCCTCGGCAC
>NZ_RZSB01001272.1:0-850 GCF_004023285.1 Mesorhizobium sp. M2A.F.Ca.ET.067.02.1.1 | reverse complement strand
GGCTGAGATAGACCGGGCCGCCGACGGCCTGCAGGCGGAAGAAGAAGACGAACATTGCCGAGGCCGAGGCGACCTGCCCGACGATCACCAGCGGCACTCCGGCGAGCGGTGCGAAGGCCTGCCAGCCCAAAAGCGTCAGTATGCCGATGAGGAGCAGCGTGGCCGAGGCCAGATGGCTGCCGACGGCGAGCTCGATCGGGCCGGTGCCTTCCGGCCAGTCGACGGTACGATAAATGTTGCCGGCGGCAAGGCTGACCGGGATGAGCAGCCCGATCGCCACCCAGAAATAATCCGCCGCTTGGCCGGCCTCGCCGCGCGTCAGCGCGACCATCACCGCGCCGACGAAGCCGACGGCGATGCCGATGACGCCGAGCAGGTTCGGACGCCTGACGCCGAGCAGGATCGAGAACACCAGCGTGATCACCGGCGACAGCGTGAACATGATGCCGGTGTAGCCTGCGCCGAGATGCGGGATGGCGGAAAACATCAATAGATTGGGGATGGCATAGGAAATCGCCGCGGTGACGAAGAAATAGCGCAGCTTGTGCGGCGTCAGCCGGATGCGCTCGCCGCGCAGCAGAAGCGCAAGCAACAGCACTCCGCCTGCGCCGACCGAGATAATGAAAGCCCAGACCATGGCCGGCACTCCGGCGGCGGTGGCGAGCTTGCCGAAGGGCAGCGTCATGCCGAGCAGGCCGCCGGTCACGACCAGAAGGCCGATAGCCGAATCCCAGAGAAATTTCATCGGGCTGTCCTGTCGCTGCGTGACCGCTTGGCGGCCGGTTCTTCATGCGATAAGATAGCGTAAAGATTCTTTACGTCAAGATACTTTGTGGTGAGCGATATGGAT
>NZ_RZSB01001271.1:0-852 GCF_004023285.1 Mesorhizobium sp. M2A.F.Ca.ET.067.02.1.1 | reverse complement strand
CACCTATCTCTATCCGGTGTTCCTGGGACGCATCCGCGGCTACGATTCGATGATGATCGGCGAGGCGCTGTTCGTCAGCGGCCTGGCGATGTTCTTCACCGCGCCGGTCGCCGGCATCCTGTCGAACAAGATCGATCTCAGGCTGATGATGATGATCGGCTTCGTCGGCTTCGCCACCGGCACATGGTGGATGACGCATCTCACCGCCGACTGGGATTTCTATGAGCTCTTGATCCCGCAGATCCTGCGCGGCTGCTCGATGATGCTGTGCATGGTGCCGATCAACAACATCGCGCTCGGCACCTTGCCGCCGGAACGGCTGAAGAATGCGTCGGGCCTGTTCAACCTGACCCGCAATCTCGGCGGCGCCGTCGGCCTTGCGCTGATCAACACGGTGCTGATCGACCGCAACGCCTTCCACTATGCGCGGCTTGCCGAGCATGTGCAGTGGGGCAGCGAGGCCGCACAGACCAAGCTGCAGAACATGACGCTGAACTTCCAGCAGACCGCCGGCCTCGACGCAGGTAGCGCGGCGATCTCAAAACTGTCGGGCATGGTGCAGCAGCAGGCGGCGCTTTTGTCCTTCATGGACGTGTTCATGATGCTGACCGTGCTGTTCGCCTCGCTCGGATTCTTCGTGCTGTTCATCAACAAGCCGGCCCAGCAGGGCGGCGGTGGCGGCGGAGGCCATTGAGGAGCCGGAACCCCCGCCTGGTCTCCTCAACACGTGACCCCGGAAATCGGCGACGATTTCCGGGGTCATTCTTTTTGGAAAGAGCTAAGGTGGGTTGAGATTCAGGTCAGGCTGAGCCGAAAATGGTGGGTTCCGAGAACCGGAGCGGAGCGTACTTA
>NZ_RZSB01001270.1:0-856 GCF_004023285.1 Mesorhizobium sp. M2A.F.Ca.ET.067.02.1.1 | reverse complement strand
CTCTATCTCTATTTCCTGCGGCTCGGGCTGGAGCCGTCCCGCCCTGCCGCCTTCATCGCCACGGGCTTCACCGTACTCATCGCTTTCCTTCTGGTCAGCCGCCTGCCGGTCTATTCGGGCAAGAGCGTCAAGGTGCCCGGCGACAGGGTGCTGCCGGTCATCCTCGGCGTGGTGCTCTACATCCTCTTGCTGATGACCTATCCCTGGTACACGCTGACCGCCTCGGTCGCGGGATATCTGCTCTTCCTGCCGTTCTCGGTGCGCGCCTATTCTAAGCGGGCCATGCGCGAAGGCGAGAAGGTGCCGCCTTCGGATATCGGGTAACGCGGCGCGCTAAGCCGCCACACCCAGTCCCAACCGATCAATCGCCAGCTTTCGCGCCGAGACGTAATCCGTCTTGCCCGAGCCCAGCACCGGGATCTCTTCCACCTTGAGGATGTCGTTGGGCACCATCAGTTCCGCAGCACCCGCCTTCTTGCCGAACTGGCGCAGTTCCTCGGCATTGGCGTCGTCGGCGGTGGTGACCAGCACGATACGCTCGCCGCGCCTTTTGTCGGGCACCGCCACCGCCGCGTGGCGCTCTTCCGGCCACAGTGATTGCACCAGCATCTCGACGGCGCCCAGCGACACCATCTCGCCGGCGATCTTGGCGAAGCGCTTTGCCCGGCCGCGGATGGTGATGAAGCCCTCGCGGTCGATCGAGACGATGTCGCCCGTGTCGTGCCAGCCTTCCAGCGGCTGCAATTCGCCGGGGCGGTCGGCGCTCATGTAGCCCATCATCATATTCGGCCCGTCGAGCCACAGCCGGCCGCCCTCGGTGATGCCTTCGACAGGCTCCAGCTTCATGCGGATGGCC
>NZ_RZSB01000126.1:0-10621 GCF_004023285.1 Mesorhizobium sp. M2A.F.Ca.ET.067.02.1.1 | reverse complement strand
ACCTAGAGTCAAGTATGTTATTGGGCCCGACGGCAGCCCTCTTACCATCGCCGATCTGCCGCCGACGAACACGCGGCGCTGGGTTATCCGGCGCAAGGCGGAAGTTGTCGCAGCGGTACGTGGCGGCCTGCTCAGCCTTGAGGAAGCCTGCCAGCGCTACAAGCTCACCACCGAAGAATTTCTATCCTGGCAGGCATCGATCGACGAATACGGCCTTGCCGGGCTGCGCACCACGCGGATCCAGCAATACCGGCACTAGGCTGGACAGACATTAACGAAAAGGGCGCGACGTTCCGCGCCCTTTTCGCTTTTGTAAAACCTCAGACCGTCAGCACGACCTTGCCAATTGGTCGGGTGGTCAAAAATGCATGGGCTGCTCCCGCCTGGTCGAGCGGGAAGGTCTTCGCCACATGTGGCGAGAGCTTGCCTGCATCCACCAGCCTGGCAAGCTCGACAAGGCCATCGCGGTCGGGCAGCACGGACATGCGCTCGACGTGGATACCGCGCGCGCTGGCCTTCGCCCTGGTGGCATCGTGAACGTTGAGCAGCGAAACCAGAACGCCGCCACGCAGGACTGCCAGCGACTGGTCGGCATGGTCGCCGCCGATCGGATCCAGTACCAGATCGACATTGCCGACTTTCCCCGTGAAATCATCCTTGGTGTAGTCGATCACCTCGTCGGCGCCGAGCGCGCGGACGAAATCCGTTTTGCCCGGGCTGGCCGTGGCAATGACATAGGCGCCGCGCGCCTTGGCGATCTGCACCGCCAGATGGCCGACGCCACCTGCACCGGCATGGACCAGCGCGCGTTGGCCCGCCTGCAGGTGCCGTGGCGGATGAGGCCCTGCCAGTCCGTCAAGCCGGCGAGCGGCAAGGCCGCGGCATGCGCGTGGTCGATGGCTGCAGGCTTCGCGGCGATCTCGTCCGCCGGCGCTGCGGCAAGCTCGGCATAGGCTCCAGCCTGCTTGGGAAAGCGCGGCATGCCTAATACCGCGTCGCCGACCTTGAAGGCGGTCACGCCGGCGCCGAGCGCGGCGACGATTCCTGAAATATCCCAGCCGAGAATGAAGGGCGGCTCGCCGAGCAGTGGGTAGGAACCGCCGCGCACGGCGCCGTCGACTGGGTTGATGCCCGCCGCCTTGACGCGCACGAGCACTTCGCCGGGCTTGGGCGCGGGGTCAGGCTGCTCGGCAACGAAAAGGATCTCGGGTGCGCCGACGGAAGTCTGGACAACGGCACGCATGAACGCCTCCTGTTCAAGTGGATGTGCCGCTATCTTTTGGATAGTAATAGCTGATTGTCGAGTATGCACCTTTTTGATATATAGGCACCCTATGGATAGTGAAGACGTTTCCCCGCTCGGCTACGACGCGTTCCGGCGCACCTGCCCGTCGCACACCGTGCTCGAGATGCTGGCCAGCAAGTGGGTCTATCTTACCGTCTGCGCGCTGCGGCGCGGCCGGCTGCGCAATGGCGAGCTGGCACGCAAGATGGAAGGCATCACGCCCAAGATGTTGACGCAGACGCTGCGCGTGCTGGAACGCGACGGTCTTGTGCGGCGCGAGGTGTTTCCCGTCATTCCGCCGCGCGTGGAGTATGAACTCACGGAGCTTGGCCAGAACCTGGCGGGGCTGCTCAGCCAGATACGCTCATGGGCCGAAGAACATGCGCCGGAAATCAAGGAAGCACGAGCCCGGGCATCGGCTGATCATGACGAGATGGCCATGTCCTGAAGCAGGCGGCGAGGCTGATTCGACCGGCTGGCGGTGCTGAAGCTGCCGGCGGCATCCTCCGGCTCGGCATGTCTGCCGCAATGACTGCGATATGCCGGCGATCAGCCGATCATGGCGCTGCGGCCGCCTATTTCGGCGTCGCGGATCTTGGTGTCGCGCGATTCCAGCATCTCCGCTTTGGAAAGCTCCGCTTCAGCTTCGCCGAGTAATGATTCGGCGGTGCTTCGCTGCTGGGCGAGGTCGCTTTGCGAATTTCTAAGGTTGTCGCGGCGAAGGCGGGCCGCTTTGGCGAAGGTCGGATAGGCGAAATGGTTGATGTCGGTGATGCCGGCTTTTTTCTCCTCGGCGATGATCTGCGCTTCCAGCTCGACGGCCATGCGTTCGAACTCGGCGATCATCATGTCCAGCTGCAAGAGCTGCCGCCGCTTCTCATTCACCTGAAATTGCTTCAGCCGAACGAGGTTTTCACGTGACTTCATGATTCGATACTCCGCAAACGCACACCTGCAATACCGTCCAGTCCGCCCGGAACGACCCAAGCGCCGCCCGTTTCCCCCGGCTTTCCCTGGGCTATAGGAAACAAAGCCCTAAAGATTTTCGCCGGCGGTAACCATTCGTTTACGGGCATTGTTAATCATACGGGCGAGGACTTAAGGCCGGGTAAAAATTCCGGCTCTCGGCGGAAGCCCGGGCCAGCGAGTCTCTGGAGTCACTTAGGCTGACTTTTTGATGTGGTGCATTAGCGGTTTGCGTCTGTGATTCGTTATTAGATTCAAGTGGGTGTAGAAAGGGGTTAAAAAATCTGGTATCGTGTATGGCACGAAATTAGGATTTGTTAACCAGTCGGTGGCACCTTCTGTTCAGGCAATCACTGCTCCGGGTCCCGGACGGGTCGTGAGACGGCCCGGCAGCAGAAAAGGGGAATGAAATGCGTGTTCTGCTGATTGAAGATGACAGTGCAACCGCACAGAGCATCGAATTGATGCTGAAATCGGAGAGCTTCAACGTCTATACGACCGATCTCGGCGAAGAAGGTGTCGACCTCGGCAAGCTCTACGATTACGACATCATCCTTCTGGATCTCAATCTTCCCGACATGTCGGGATACGAAGTCCTGCGCACGCTGCGCCTCTCCAAGGTCAAGACGCCGATCCTGATCCTGTCCGGCATGGCCGGTATCGAGGACAAGGTGCGCGGCCTCGGCTTCGGCGCCGACGATTATATGACCAAGCCGTTCCACAAGGACGAACTGGTGGCGCGCATCCACGCCATTGTGCGTCGCTCCAAGGGCCACGCCCAGTCGGTCATCACCACGGGCGACCTGGTGGTCAATCTCGACGCCAAGACGGTCGAGGTCGGCGGTCAGCGCGTGCACCTGACCGGCAAGGAATATCAGATGCTGGAGCTGCTCTCGCTGCGCAAGGGCACCACGCTCACCAAGGAAATGTTCCTCAACCATCTCTACGGCGGCATGGACGAGCCGGAGCTGAAGATCATCGACGTCTTCATCTGCAAGCTGCGCAAGAAGCTCGACGCGGCATCCGGCGGCCAGAACTACATCGAGACGGTGTGGGGCCGCGGCTATGTGCTGCGCGAACCGGAAGATATCCGCGTCAGCGCGTAAGCGATCCAAGCGATATCAAGCAAAAACCCGGCTCAGGCCGGGTTTTTTGTTGGACCGCGCCCTGCGAATCAGGCGGCGATCTTGAGGAAACGGAAGCTTTCGAGCAGTTGCGCGCGGTTGAAGGGCTTCAGGAGATAACCTTGAGCGCCGGCGCGCTTGGCGCGCATGATCGCGGCCACATCGACCTCGACCAGCGAGACCAGGATTTGGGGCTTGATGGGAGCTTCCATAGCGCGGATGCGGCGAATAAGGTCCACCGCCTGGACGTCGGTCAGCCCGCCGTCGATGACAATGACGTCCGGCATGCCGTCGGCGCAGATTTCGGTAGCCTCGACCCCGGTCGACGCCTCGACGACGATGATGTCCGAGCCGCCAAGAATACGTTTTGCGACCTTCCTGATGACGCTCGAATCATCGACGAAAAGGCAGCGCTTCATGTCCGGATCCTCTTTGCCATCTGCCGAACCGGCAGCCTCCGGGTAACCGGTGAGCACCATAGGCCAATCTGGTAAAGAAGCTGAAAAGCCGTTAGGTAAAGTTTTTCCAAACAGGGGCATCGCGCGGTTTTTGGCCACGACGCTGTTACATGGATCGCGGCCGGCATTGCTCGATCTGCACTGCCAACACTAATATTGGCAATAAAAGATACTTGTATTTTTCTTAATGCGCGTCGCGCTGAACCGGATTCAGGCGACGCGGTTCAGGTCTTTGTTTGATGCATGTCGTTGTCCCAGAACCGCGCACACTTCTGGGCGACATGCATTAAAGCGCGTCGCGATCCTTCGGATTCGCTCCATGCGCTTTAGGTTTTTGATTTTACGCATGTCTTTATCCCGAAACCGGTTCCCACTTTCGGGAGACATGCATTAGGCAGCCGTCAGCACGATCTCTTCGGGGGTCGCGTGGATCGAGATCGTCATGTTGGCCTCGCGCGCCAGGAGCAGCGTGTAGTAAGGCTGGACCGAGTGGGCGTCGATCGGCTCCTCGGGCTTATGCCCGGAATGCAGTTCGAGGAATTTCGGCGGCACGCGCAGCATCGGTCCACTGGCCGACAGCGAAAAGCGCGGTTCGGTTTCGAGGTTTTCCAGCGTGATCACCAGCTTGCCGCCGCGCGGGATCGCCGCATGGGCGACAAGAATGAGGTTGAGCAGCAGCTTGACCTTGTTCTTGGGCAGCAGCGCGCGCGAGCCGTTCCATATAAGTTCCGGTTTTTCGTTCTTCAAGAAGGCGATGGCCACGGCCTCGGCATCACCGGTGTCGATCATCATCCCGGCGGAGCCCGCGGCGCCGAAGGCGATACGGGCAAACTGCAGCCGCGCCGAGGCGTTTTTGGCGCTCTGGCGAATGAGCTTCATGGCGTCTTCGTCGGCGCCGCCTTCGTCGAGCAGTTCCAGGCCATTGTTGATTGCGCCGACCGGCGAAATGATGTCGTGGCAGACGCGGCTGCAAAGCAGCGCCGCGAGATCGGGCGCGGAAAGAGTGAAGAGCTCGGCCATCGGTGAAATCCCTGCTTCAAGTCACTTGTTCATGGCCGAGCGACCGTTTTCGCGCCCGCCTACACGAATCACGCGCCTTTCCAAGGCTTTCTGAATACACAGCGCCTGAGCGCGCAGCAACAAATCCAAATTGCTGAGCCTGAAAATGGTGCGTTCACGGGGGGGAAAACCGGTGGTCGGGACCAAAGCTCAGCCTTCGAACCGCCATCTTCGTGTCGGAGCTTAATGGTTGAAAAAGGATTACGGCATAGTTTGCCCGTGATAGCCACCCTGAACGGCCGCCAAGAGCCGCAAGGGTGCGAGGCGTCGGCGAAAGTGCTCCCTGACGGAGATTGGAAGCATGTTTTCCCGATACTACGACCGGACATTCGTCCGTGTCCTCACCATGACCATCACACTCCTGGGGGCTTTGGTCCTTTCGACCGCGGCATCGCGGGCTCAACAGTACACCGCTCAGGAAATCATCGATTCCGGTCATAAATTCTTCGGCGAGACATCCGGTGGCTTGGCCACAGTCGTCGAGAAGATATTCGCGTCCTACGGCCTGCCGAACGGCTACCTGCTGGGCGAGGAGGGATCCGGGGCCCTCATCGGCGGCCTGACCTATGGCGAGGGGACGCTCTACACCAAGAACGCCGGCGACCATAAGGTATTCTGGCAAGGGCCGTCGCTCGGCTGGGATTTCGGCGGCGAGGGCTCCCGGGTGATGATGCTGGTCTACAACCTCGACGACATCAGCAGCCTCTACAACCGCTTCGGCGGCGTTGCGGGCTCCGCCTATGTCATTGCCGGCGTGGGCTTCAACGTGCTGCAGAGCAATCGCGTGCTGCTGGTGCCGATCCGCACCGGCGTCGGCGCCCGCCTCGGGGTCAATCTCGGCTATCTGAAGCTCACCGAAAGGCCGACCTGGAACCCGTTCTGATCGGGTTCTGCCCGTTACAATCGCTCGGACCGTGCTGATCACGCCGCGGCAAGCTCTTGCCGCGGCGTTGAATTTCCGCCATGCCAAGGTGGCACAATCCAGCGATTGCCGCTCCGCAAAGTGGATAGCTGCCTTGGTCCAGTCGGTTCTGTTCTTCGCACTCGGTTTCCTGAGCGCCGTTTTCCTGGTGTCGCTGATCGCGCCGGCGGTCTGGCGGCGGGCCGTCGTGCTGACGCGCAGACGCCTGGAGGCGTCGCTGCCGCTGACACAAGCCGAGATCCAGGCGGACAAGGACCGGGTCCGGGCGGAATATGCAATGACGACGCGCCGGCTGGAGATAACCGTCAAGAACCTGCAGGAGAAGGTGGCCGAGCAACTGGTGGAGATCGCTCGCGGGCACGAGGCCCTGAAGGGGCTCGCGGTCGAAACGAGGGACAAGAACCAGGCGCTCTCCGATTTGCAGACCAAAAATGCGGAGCTCAGGCAGCGCGAGGAGGATTTGCACCGCCTCTCGGAAAAGCACGCGCAGGCCGAGCGGGCGTTGGAGAAGCGCGCGCTGGAGCTGCAGAAGCTCGAGCAAATGTATGATGACGCCAGTTTCTCCTCGTCGAACCGCCAGATCGAGCTGGTTGCGCGCGAGTCCGAGCTGGAAAAGCTCGCCAGCGACATCGCGTTGCTCAAGGGCCAGCGCAAGGAGGCGGACCGCCACAGCCAGGAAATCGCCTCGGAAAGCAAGGCTGCGCGCGAAGCGTTGAAGGTCGAGAAGAAGAAAACGGCCGAGCTCGAGAAGAAGGTGGAGCGGCTGCTCGCCACGCTCGCCGATCGTGAGGAGAAGCTCGACCGGCGCGAGAAGGACCTTGCTCGAATGCGCGAACGTTCGAAGGAGACCGCCGTGGCAAACGGCGTCGCGCGGCTGACTGCCGGCCCGGATGCGAAAAGCGACGATGTCGACAAGGCGATCGCCAAGCTCGAGGCCGACCGGGAACAGCTGGAGGCAAGGCTGACGGCGCTGGCGCGTGAGAACAAGCGGCTGAAAAGCGATCTTGCCGACTCGGGGACAGCAATGCCGGAATCGGCAGGCGACGCACGCTCCGGCGCCGGCCTTCGCGAACAGATGAACGAGCTGGCGGCCGAGGTCGTCAATCTGACGATGAAGCTCGAAGGGCCGGATTCCCCTATCGCCAAGGCCCTGGCGAGTGACGGGCAGCAGAATGGGCGGGGCATCAGCCTTGCCGACCGCGTGAGGGCTTTGCAGAAGGCCAGCTCGTCCAGCTGAGGTGTGTTGATATTCAGGTGAGGCCGGCCTGCAAATAGCGGCTTCCTGCGCTTCCGGTGCTCACGTACGTTAAGTACGCTCCGCTCCGGTTCTCGGAAATCGTCATTTTCTCGGCCTGACTTGAATCTCAACACACCTCCGAGCGCCGCAGCTGCTGGGGCTCAGGTCGGGCCACTACCGGTTTGAAAAGTGATGTAAGGCGACGGCCGAAGCTGCCGCGACGTTCAGGCTGTCGAAGTCTTCCGCCATGGCGATCCTTACCGTGTGCAGTCTGGCAAGCAGCTCTTGTGGCAGGCCTTCGCCTTCAGTGCCGAGATAGAGCGCCAGCCTCGATGGCCGCTCCGCATCGCGGATGTCGGTTGCGCCACGCGGCGAGAGCGCGAACTGGCTGAAGCCAAGCTGGTCGAGCGTCCCGGTGAAGGCTGCGGTATCGTTGAAGGACGCGAAGGGAACCTTCAGCGCCGCGCCGACGGAAACGCGGATCGCCTTGCGGTAAAGCGGATCGCAGCAGGTCCGGTCTAGCAGCACTGCGTCTGCGCCGAAGGCCGCGGCATTGCGGAAAATCGCCCCCATATTGTCATGATTGGAGATGCCGACCAGGACGACGGCCAAGGCTTGCCGAGGCAAGTCTTGCACCAGAAGTTCGGCGGGCGCCGCATCGCCGCGCATGCCGATCGCCAGGACGCCGCGATGCATGTGGAAGCCGGCGATCCGGTCCATGACCTCGCCGGCCGCGACATAGACCGGGAAATCCGAAGGCGCCTTGCGCAAGATCGGCTGCAGGCCCGCCAGCCGGTTTTCGAGGATGAGGGCCGACTCGGCGGCGAAGCGCCCTGTCGACAGCAAGAGGTCCAGCACCACCTTGCCTTCGGCGACGAAGCGGCCGTGCCGGCCGACGAGATCGCGCTCGCGGATGTCGAGATAGGCGGCGACGCGCGGGTCCCGGGGGTCGTCGATAGGGATGATGTTCATACAGGCCTCGCCGAGGATGGTCAGCGAGGTAATGAGCCGCTGGCGCCGCGGGTCAAGCCCCGGCGCGGCGCAACCGATAGGCCATCTGCGAAAGATCGCCGTCGCCGAAAATGCCTTCCAGCATACGCAGCAATTCGCGCACCGCTTCGGATTTGCAGGAATAGTAGATCATCTGGCGGTCGCGCCGGGTCTCGACAAGATCGAGCGCCCTCAGCTTGGCGAGATGCTGCGACAGCGCGGACTGGCTGAGTTGCACCTTTTCGGCGATGGCGCCGACCGACATTTCGTCGTCGATCAGATAGGCCACGATCAGCAGGCGCTTTTCGTTGCCCATGAGAGTGAGAAACGCGGCGGCCGATTCCGCATTGGCGATTAGTTTGTTTGAGATCATAGATCCCCCAAAGGGTCCTGGCTCATCCTGGCGCCAGGGGGCAATGGCGCCTGATTCCACAATGTTCAGATGTCGACAGGCGCTGCTGAATCAGCGCCATAACAAAGGTAGATCATTTCGTTTAACTATCAAGCGTTGCTTTCGCCGGCGCGCGATCAACTATCGCTCTTGCTCTGCTGCGCGTCCCGCCTTCGCCATCTCGACGAGCACCGAACGCAACTCGCGCGCGGCTTGCAAAGGCTGGGGAAAGAAGATCCTGCAGGTCGCGTCCGGTGCGGCGAGATCCATGCCGTCGGCATCGAAGCCGGTGACGGTCCAGCCGTCGCCCGCGGCGCGGCCGAAGTGACGGGCATAAAGGGCAATCGCGTCGCGATGGTCGGCATTCATGTGATCGAGTGCTGCCTGCTCGCTGCCGGCCAGTTCCTCGACAAGGGCGCCGCCGATGATGAAATCATCGCGCTCGAGAAGATAGGCCCTGCCGAAGCCGCCATTCAGGCTGGCGCGGCCAGGCTCGAGCCGGAAGAACGAGAAATCGCCGAGCCCGGCATAAAGCTTGGCCTTCAGATTGCGATTGAGATAGCGGCGTTCGGCTCGGATCTGGTCGGCCGATCCCCGCTCCAGCCGCGCGGCCCGGCAGGCCAGGCTGATGCGCGGATGCGCCAGCGGATCGCCCTTGCCGGGTTCGCCAAGCAGCAGCGAGCAGCGCGGATCGGCGACAAGCGCACCGGTGTGCGCGGACAGCATCGAGACCAGGATCAGCGGCGCGCCGTCGATGTCGGTGGCGACGCCGACCCGGCTCGCCAGCGGCGAGCCGGTGCCGGGCTCGATAACCGCGAGCGCGCCGAAACGCGCCGATCGGATCAGGGTTTTCGCCAGCCTGATCGCTTCGGCGTCGGTCTCGCGAATGACATCTTTTTTCCGTTCGGTCACAAGCTCACCCGAGATAAGTTGATTTCTATTCTCCGGTTATCGGCCGAGTACACCCGCCTTTGCAAGGGCCGCGATTTCCTCCTGGCTCAAGCCAAGACGGGCCAATATGCTTGCGCTCTCGCGATCGGCGGCGGCCGGTGCTGCCGCAGCCGCTGCCGGGTCCTGCGAGAAACGCGGCGCCGGCGCGGGGCGCTCGAACCCGCCAGACGTCACAAAGCTTTGCCTGGCGCGATTGTGCGGGTGGTTCCTGGCTTCGACCAGCGACAGCACGGGCGCGACACAGGCATCGGACGTGGCGAAAAGCTCGGCCCACTCGTCGCGCGTTTTCTCCCTGACCCGCTCGGCAATGGCGGCGCGCATCGCGGGCCACAACGATCTGTCATATTGGCTGCCAACAAAATGCCCGGCGAGCGGCAGCAGCCTGGCGAATTCGCCGAAGAAGCGCGGTTCGAGGCAGCCAACGGCAATGTGCCTCGCGTCCGCCGTCTCATAGGTGTCGTAAAACGGCGCGCCGGAATCGAGCAGGTTCTCGCCGCGCCTGTCGCTCCACAGGCCCGCCGCCATGTAAGCGTGGATCGGTGCGGCGAGCATTGAGGCCCCCTCGATCATCGAGGCGTCGACCACCTGACCCTTTCCGGTCACCGAACGCTGGAAAAGGGCGGCGAGCGCGCCGGCAATCAGCATCATCGCGCCGCCACCTTGATCCGCGAGGAGATTGAGCGGCGGCACCGGCGGCGTGTCCTTCCTGCCGATCGCGTGCAGCAGGCCCGCATAAGCGAGATAGGTGATGTCGTGCCCGGCTCGCCCGGACAGCGGCCCGTCTTGGCCGAAACCGGTCAGGCGGCCATAGATCAGCGCCGGATTGTGTTGGAGCAGGATATCGGGCCCTAGGCCGAGGCGCTTCATCACACCGGGGCGGAACCCTTCGACAAGCAAGTCGGCCCATGCCGCGAGCCGAAGCAACAGCTCCGCGCCCGCCGGACGCTTGAGGTCGAGCTTGAGGATGGAACGGCCGTGGCGGTCGAGGTCGTATTCTTCCGGCAGGTTCAGAAGCGGCTGGCCGGCATCGGCGCGTTCGATGCGCAGCACGTCGGCGCCCATCTCGGCCAGCATCAGGGCGGCAAGCGGCACCGGGCCGAGCCCGGCCATCTCGATGACCTTCAGGCCCGCAAGCGGGCCTGTCCTTTCGGTGGAAACACCGGCACCTGTCGGCGATCCCGTCATCCCGCTATTTCGGCGCCATGCGGATTGCGCCATCGAGGCGGATGGTCTCGCCG
>NZ_RZSB01001269.1:0-857 GCF_004023285.1 Mesorhizobium sp. M2A.F.Ca.ET.067.02.1.1 | reverse complement strand
TCCGGATTCTTGACGCCGATGGTGCGGAACCAGCGGCTCCAATGCGGCGGCTCGCTTGCCGAGCCGTCGAGCCCGCGCGTCACCGGGTGGCGCTGGCCGAGATCAGTCAGGCGCGGATAGAAGGCCTTGTCCACCACTTCGCCGGTCGGCATGGCCGGCAGCGCGGCGTTGAGCGGCGTGCGGGCGATGGAGTTCTCGCCGGCATATTCGGGACCCGCGGCAATCAGCAGCGCGCCGCCCTTTTCGACATATTCGGAAATGTAGTCGTAATAGAGGATCGGCAGCACGTCGCGGTGCTGGTAGCGGTCGAAGATGATCAGGTCGAAATCCTTGATCTTCTCGACGAACAGCTCGCGCGTCGGGAAAGCGATCAGCGACAGCTCGTTGATCGGCGTGCCGTCCTGCTTTTCCGGCGGGCGCAGGATGGTGAAGTGGACGAGATCGACCGACGCGTCCGACTTCAAAAGGTTGCGCCAGGTACGTTCGCCGGCATGCGGCTCGCCGGAGACCAAGAGCACGCGCAGGTTCTCGCGGATGCCGTCGACCAAGGCGATCGCCCGGTTGTTGGCGTCCGTCAGCTCGCCGGGCTCGCGGTCGATGCCGAGCTGGACGATGTTGCGGCCGGCATTGGGAATGGTGACCGAGAGCTTCATCGGCTGGCCGACCGTCGCGTGCTCGACCGAGACCTGCTCGCCATTGACCGAGACCCGCACATCCACCGGGGCGCCATTGCCTTCCGTCGAAATGACGCGGTAGGTCATGTCGAGCGGCTTGCCGACGAGGCCGAAGCGCGGCGCGTTCTCGAAGCGGATGCGGCGGTCCTTCTCATGCTCGCTGCCGGTGATCAGCGCATGCAG
>NZ_RZSB01001268.1:0-860 GCF_004023285.1 Mesorhizobium sp. M2A.F.Ca.ET.067.02.1.1 | reverse complement strand
TGTCTGAATATTGTCATAAATCATTGCTTTTTAACCATAAAATTGCCGCCTCGATCCAGCCGCCAGAGAACAGGTCAAGACGGTCGCCGCGCTCAGCGTTTGTTAACGGCTGAGGTTCTAGCCATGGCGCGTGCTGTGGGGGCGCGGACATGAGTATCTTGGCGACAATCAAGGATCATAGCGGCCGTATCTATCGCGGCATCCAGGCTCTGCTCGTGATGAGCATCGCCGCCACCGGGCTCGCGGCCTTCGCGCTGACGGAGAACGCTTCCCGCGACGGCGCGCTTATGATGTCGGCGGCATCGACCCTGATGGCGCTTCTGGTCTTGATGTATATGCGCTCGAGCGTCGTCCAGCGCCTGCAATCGGCTGAGGATGCCGAAGCCGAGAAGCACCGCTTTCTCACCGTCGATGCCATGACCGGCGCCATGACCCGGCGCTATTTCATCGAAGCCTTGCGCGACCGGCTGGGCGGTTTGCGCAACCGTCGCCAGGCAAGCCTGCTTCTGATCGACCTCGATCATTTCAAGCAGCTCAACGACACGTTCGGCCATCAGTTCGGCGACCTGGCGCTGGCCCATCTGGTCGCGGAAGCGCAGCGCATCTTCGAGGACGGCGTCATCGGTCGCCTCGGCGGCGACGAGTTCGGCGTCATGGTTCCGCATGGCGACGTCGCCGTCATCAACAAGGACGTGCGCCGGCTGCTCGATGCGATGCGCGCCGGCAAAAGACATGAAGGCAAGATCATTCCGCTGTCGATCTCGGTGGGTGTCGCGCTTGCGCCGCTGCATGCCTCGAACGGCGCTGAGTTGATGCTGCTGGCCGACCTTGCGCTCTACGAAAGCAAGGCAGGCGGCCGC
>NZ_RZSB01001267.1:0-861 GCF_004023285.1 Mesorhizobium sp. M2A.F.Ca.ET.067.02.1.1 | reverse complement strand
GCGCGCGGCCTCGTTGTTGCTCTGGCCGATATGCTGGCCGACCGCCGTGAAGGTCTCGGCGATGACGTTGGCGCGCGAGATCAGCTGAGCCTCGGCGCTGGAGACCTGCTCGCTGAGCTTCTGGCCCATCGTCTCTGCGGTGTAGGCGAGGCGGTTTTCCACGCTCGCGACCTGGTCCTCGACGCGCGCGGCGGCAGCCGCGGCGCTCGCGGCAATCCGCTCGTCGGCGCCGGACAGCGCCTGCTCGATCTCGCGGGCATGCACGGCGAGCTCCTGGCCGGTCTGGCGCGCGCGGTCGGCGACACGCTGCTCGGTGGCGGCGAAGGCGCCGACGATCGTGTCGGCATGCTCGCCGATCGTCGAGCTGGTCGAAGCGATGCGCGACACCAGGCGGTTGTCGGCGTCGTCGAAGATGCGGCCGATCTCGCCGGCGCGGGCGGAAAGCGCTTCCGAGCCCTCGGCGATGCGCGCCATGAGCTGCTGGTCGGCGCCGTCGAAGATGCGGCCGAGATCGGAGGCGCGGGCGGCCAGCGCTTCGGCCGATTCGGTGATGCGCATCGACAGCCGCTCGTCCGCGCCCTCGAAGTTGCGCAGGATGTCACCGGCACGCGAGGCCAGCGACTGCGCCGTCTCGACGGCGCGGGCAACCAGCTTCTGGTCGGCCGCGTCGACGGTGTTGGCGATCTCACCGGCGCGCGTGGCCAGCTTGTCGGCAGTTTCCTCGGCGCGAGCCATGAGCGAGTTCGACGCGTCGTCGGCGCGCGCCATCAGCATGTTGGACGTGTCCTGGGCACGTTCGTGCAGGCGACGGTCGGCCGCCTCGAAGGCCTGGGCGATGTCTTCGGCCCTGGCAAGCAGCGC
>NZ_RZSB01001266.1:0-862 GCF_004023285.1 Mesorhizobium sp. M2A.F.Ca.ET.067.02.1.1 | reverse complement strand
AGGTCGCCGCGCTGGTCGAGCAGGCGGTACTTGCTGGTCAGGCCACTGCGGAGCCGCATTGACCATTTGAGCGGTCAACTCGGTCGCGCGCGGCCGATGAAGGCCCGCCGGCAGAGCGTTTCGCCTTTCCTTTGAACGGTGAAACGCGCTAGCGGGCCGATTGCCGGATCAGATCGCGGCCGATCGGCTTCGGTGTCTCGCTGCGCAGCACCAGCGCCGTCGTGACGGAGCCGTGGCGCGCCACGGCGTCGACGATGCTTTCAAGTTGCGCCGGCGAGGGGACGACCACTTTGAGGATGAAGCAGTCCTCGCCGGTAAGCCGGTGCACTTCGGTGATCTGTGGCATCTCGGCGAACTGCTTGAGGCAGGGGCGGATATGCTCATGCGTGGTGCGCACCCGGATGATGGCCATCATGCCCAGGCCGAGCGCGGCCGGGTCAATCACGGCGGTGTAGCCTGCAATGACGCCGCGCTCCTCCAGGCGTTTCACCCGCTCCGAAGTCGCCGGCTGCGAGAGGCCGACGCGGCGGCCAAGCTCGGACATGCCGATGCGGCCGTTCTCCTGCAAGGCTTCGACAATGGCAATGTCGGTGGGGTCGAACATAACTGGCTCATCGGGTTATTCATCTTCACTTTGAATCCATCGGATTCGAAGTCATTTTTCCGATGATTTCCTATTCCTGCTCCTGCGGCAAGACGCCACCATGCTCCTGTTGATCTTTAGGAGCAAGGCGACATGACGCATTTCATCATCCTGCCGGGTAGCGGCGGCTCGGGGCCCACGCATTGGCAATCGCGCTGGCAAGACACCGATCCGGCGATGCGGCGTTTCCGGCCATCGAGCTGGGACCTGCCCGATTTC
>NZ_RZSB01001265.1:0-871 GCF_004023285.1 Mesorhizobium sp. M2A.F.Ca.ET.067.02.1.1 | reverse complement strand
GCATCTGCTCGTCCGGAAAGGTCGGCAGCGCGATGTCGGCCACGGCAAGCGCTTCCAGGATCGCGGCCTGGGCTGCCTCGCGGCTCGGCCACAGACGCGGCCGGTAATTCGGGTCGAAGGCGACGAGCGAGCCGGCGGCCCCGGCCGCAACTATGGCGGTCAGCAAAGTTGTCCGCGCGGCCTCGTCCAGAATTGCCAGGGTGATTCCAGAAAAATAGACAAGCGCCTGGTTTTCAAGGCTTTTCGCGAGCGCCACCGGATCGGAGGCGAGCTGACGCGCTGCCGCGTCGCTTCGCCAGTAGGTAAAGGCGCGCTCGGCTCCGGTGAGCGTGATGGCGTAAAGGCCGGGGCGCGCGCCGGCAATGACCGGACTGTTGCCTATGCCGATGCCGTTCTGGCCGAAGAAGGCGATCTGGTCGCGCGAGAAGGGATCGTCGCCGAAGGCCGAGACATAAGTCGCGGGGTGCTCCGGGCTCAGCGCGTGCAATGCCCACAGCGTGTTGAAGGTGTCGCCGGCAAAGCCCATGCGCCAGCTGTCGCCGGTCTGTCCCGACAATTCGATCATGCATTCGCCGATCGACGCAATACCCTTGGCGGCCATGTGGGTTCTATCCTTCTTAAAGTCTTGTTGCTGTAGCTTTTTGCGGCCGGCAGCGCCATGCTTGGCTGCCGGCGAATTTTGCGCCAGAAACGATTTCCCACAGGCAGGGCGGGACGCGGCGAGCGGCCCGCGACGTTAGCAGCCGAAGAGGAACGGGCTTGGCATCGATATGGCGTTACATCCTTGCGGGGCTCGGCCTGGCCGCGTTGCTGGTCGGCATCGTGGCCGTCGTCTATCAGACGCTGCCGCATTCGGCGTCCGGTCCGGACC
>NZ_RZSB01001264.1:0-871 GCF_004023285.1 Mesorhizobium sp. M2A.F.Ca.ET.067.02.1.1 | reverse complement strand
ATGCTGAATTGCCTCTGCCGCTTACATGGCAATTGGCCAATGCGACTCAACGGCTGATCTCCGCGCAGGTTGGCGATGCGGCCTCCTGTAGGCACACGACAGCGATCGAACAATCCACGTTGCGAGCCGACACTCCACCGTCCCAGCAGGAGGTGATCCGTAGTGTCAACAACTGACCAACAGCTGCGTCGCCTGCTCGATCAGCTATCGGCTATCGGGAACCGTCGCGCCGATGGGGCGTCCATGTGCCGGCCCGCAAGCCGATAGCTGATCGAGCAGGACGCACCAGCGACTACAGACAGTAGCTGGGCCTAGTCTAGAACGCGACCGCACGCCGAACGTGCCCAGCACGACAAGTGCGCGATATGCAATCCCGCGACCTATCTGCCTGCTCGGTACCTGCCATCCCGGGGACGCAGCATTCGAAAGTATGGCCCACAAACGCCCCGTCATCACACGATCCCCCACGCCCGAAACCTTCTCCTGCCCGTCATCTCGCGTAAATTGAGCTCGCCGACCAGGTTCAGCGCCCCCTGCTTCGAAACTTTTAGCGCCTCCTGGATCATGCCGGTGAAGACAACTGGACGTGACAGCACCAACTCTACCAAGTCCGGCAACTTCGAACTAGTTCGGCGTTGGCGCAGCCGCCGCTCCATTTGGCTTCTCGCCATCACCAGTCGATCATGCTCCTTCAATCCAGCCAGCGCCGCTTCCTGGATGGCATCGACAAACGCCAATACACGATCGGTTCGAATCCGTGCGCGCCGCCGCTCCCTCGGGATGTTCTTAGTGCCGAGATTGAGGCTTGTGAGATGACCCGCCGCGACCCCTTCCTGCCTGAGCAGCGCGCCGACCAGCAGGGGTCCAAGCC
>NZ_RZSB01001263.1:0-871 GCF_004023285.1 Mesorhizobium sp. M2A.F.Ca.ET.067.02.1.1 | reverse complement strand
GGACATGAACGGCATTCTGCAGCAGATCACGCAATGGTCGCAGTGGCAGAATGCAGGCGGTCTCGTCCCTTATGATGCAGCTTTCTCGGCAGCGATCGGCGGCTATCCCAAGAGCGCGTTGCTGGCCGGCGCGGCGACCGGCGTCGTTTGGCTGAGCACGGCCGACGACAATACGTCCGACCCTGATACGGCCGGCGCGAATTGGGTCAACATCGGAGCCGCATCCGCGCCCATCATGGTCGGTACCGACGCGGGCTCGGCCAATGTCTGCACCGCCACGGTCCTGCCGGCGCCGAGCGCTTATGTCGACGGCCAGATCTTCGTCGTCCAGAAGGCCGCCTTCGACAACAACGGCGCCATGACGGGCAACATTGACGGGCTGGGCACCCATCCTATCGTCAACATGGACGGGACCGCGCTGACGGCAAAGCAATGGCCGGCGAGTGCCACCGGCATCCTGGAGTTCAACAACGCGACGACGTCATTCCGACTGCTCAACCCGGCTGTGACCGTGGCGGCCAACGCGGGCCTTGCCGCGACCGATCAGCAGGTCCTTTCGCTGAGCATCACGAGTTTGCCGGCACCCACTGGCGCACTCTCCTTGAACGACAGCCTTCCACTGCATGTGGTGTCGGACGGTGCGGACCGCGAGGTCACGCTAGCGGCGCTTGCCACAATTCTCCCTGGCGCGATGAAGGCCATGCGCGTCATGACAGCGAGCGGAACCTACACGCCGACGGCTGGCGCCAAGAGCATGCTCGTCTTTGTCACGGGCGCAGGCGGCGCAGGCGGAGGCAATGCCACGGCAAACGGCTTCACTGGCGGCGGCGGAAGCGCGGGCGGAACGGCGGTCTATTTCGGTGCCGTCTCT
>NZ_RZSB01001262.1:0-872 GCF_004023285.1 Mesorhizobium sp. M2A.F.Ca.ET.067.02.1.1 | reverse complement strand
CCAACATCGAGATAGAAGGCGCGGGCACCTCCGGCGAGGGTGGTTCGACCGAGGCTGCCCCTGCGGCCGATGGCGCTAGACTAGGTTCGATCGCGCTGAAGCTTTCGGGCTCGGAAGCGTCGGCCGACAGCCCGTCGCGACTGGCGGCCTCGCTCTCGCTCACCGGCTCCGTGCTCGACCTGGACGAACGCGGGCTGCTGCCTCTCGACGTCGATGCCGATGCCACGCTGATGGCCGGCTCGAACAAGATCTCGGTCGACCGGCTGCTGATCAAGAACGGTCGCTCCAGCTTCGACTTTGCCGGGTCGATCGGGCCGAAGCCGGCAGCCGCCGGGGAGGAGCCCGCATACCGCTACGACCTGACCAGCGACGGCTCGACGCTGGCGCCTTCGGAATCGCCCGAACCGGCGCTTCGGTTCCTGGCCCGCATCGCAGGCGTCTATCAGCCAAAGAGCCGCAAGCTCGTCGCCGAGCAGATCGGCGTCCGGTCCGGCGGATCGGGCGAAGTGCTGGGCGCGGCCACCGTCGCCTTCGTCGACAACGGTCCTCCGGGCGTGTCGCTGTCGCTCAACGTTCACGGCATGCCGGTCTCGCATGTGAAGCAATTGTGGCCCTGGTTTTCGGCCCGCAATGCGCGGCTTTGGGTGCTGGGTAACCTGTTCGGGGGTACAGTGACCGACGCCAACCTGCAGTTCCAGGTGGTGCCGGGGCGCCTGGGCAATGGCGTGCCGCTCACCGGCGACGAAGTGTTCGGCCGTTTCCAGATCGAAGGCTCGCGCTTCGATACCGCCGGGCGCATCCCGCCGGTTCGCGACGCGGTCGGCGTCGTCGCGTTCCACGGCAACGATGTCGACATCGCGCTCTCCTCGGGC
>NZ_RZSB01001261.1:0-880 GCF_004023285.1 Mesorhizobium sp. M2A.F.Ca.ET.067.02.1.1 | reverse complement strand
GCTTTCGGTCGAATAGACGCCGAAGCGCTTCAGCACGTCGATCCTGAGCTTTTCCTGCTTCGAATAGACCGGATGCGCCTCGAAGGCGGCGACGAGTTCGTCCTTGCCGATCGGCCGGCCGTTCAGCTTGAGCTCGATGAACCAGGTCTGGTGGTTTATGCCGGAGCAGACATAGTCGAGCTCTCTGGGCGATTTCGCGCCGAGCACCTCGGCGATCTGTTCGGCGCCGTGCTGCACGCCGTGACAGAGCCCGACCGTGTCGACCTTGCCATATTCGATCGCCGCCCAGGTGTTCATCGCCATCGGGTTGGCATAGTTGAGGAATTTCGCGCCGGTCGCGGCGACCTCGCGAATGTCTTTGCAGAAGTCGAGGATCACTGGAATGTTGCGCTGGCCGTAGAGGATGCCGCCGGCGCAGATCGTGTCGCCGACGCACTGGTCGATGCCATATTTCAGCGGGATGCGAATGTCGTCGGCATAGGCCTCCAGCCCGCCGACGCGCACGCAACTGATGATGTAGCGCGCGCCCTCCAGCGCCTCGCGGCGATTGGTCGTCGCCGTCACTTTGGTAGGCAGTCTGTTAGCCTCGACGATCCGGTCGAGGATCGCCTTGATCATCCCGAGATTGTGCTCGCTGATGTCGGTCAGCGCGAATTCGATGTCCTGGAATTCAGGCACGCACAGAATGTCGGTGAACAGCTTCTTTGTGAAGCCGACGCTGCCGGCGCCGATAATAGCGATTTTGAAGCTCATCACCTTCACCTTGGTCCAACTGAATGCCAGGCAAGGAGCGACAAAGGAGGCTTTGGCCACGCGCCATCGCGCGCCAGCCACTCAAAGCCGGAAATCCGGCTCTTTCTCCTCCCGCCCGCTCCTCGAC
>NZ_RZSB01001260.1:0-881 GCF_004023285.1 Mesorhizobium sp. M2A.F.Ca.ET.067.02.1.1 | reverse complement strand
GTATTCGGGGTTGACCGTCTCGGCGCGCGGCGGCGGCTTGCGGTGGCCATAGCGGCGCGCGGCCATATAGTGGAACTCGAAGCGCGCGACCTGGAAGCCGGCCGCCGCGAGCGCCTTGGCGGTGGCTGTCATCGAAGGCGAGTCCATCGACGCGCCGGCGCCATGGGCGAGCAGGATGGTGACGGGAGCAGTGTCGAAGCCGTCGAAGAGGAAGTGGGTCATGGATGCGCCAACCTCGCCTTCTCCCCTTGTTGTGGGAGAAGGTGGCCGAGTGAAGCTCGGACGGATGAGGGGTGCTCCAGCTTGGCGGATACGCCCGCCAATATCCTTACTTGCGACAAGGTCACCAGCGCCTCATTCCTTCCAACACCCCTCATCCGTCTCGGCGCTGCGCGCCGATCCACCGCCCGGGGGCGAGCCACGGGTCTCGCCCCGTCCTTCGGACCCCACAGGGGGAGAAGGAGGAAGCGCTACCCCGCCGTGCGTGCCATATGTAGATCCACGAATTGTATCCCCTTTTGCGCAGTCCGCGCCCATTCGGACTCCGAGTCCAGCTCCAGATAGCGCACCCACAGCCGGCGGGCTTCCGTCAGATTGCCCGCATCGAACTCCAGCCGCGCCAGGTTGAACACCGGGTCGGCATAGGCCTTGTCGAGCGCGATCGCCTTCTGCAGGTGGCGCCTTGCCGACGCCACCTTGCCCTCGTCGCTCATCAGGCCGGCGAGGTTGAACCAGGCTTCCACAAAGCCGGGATCGAGCTTTATGGCGCGGGCATAGTCATGCGCCGCTTCGGCGATCCGGCCGGCGCCGCGCAGGCAGTTGGCGCGGTTGAAGGCGGCAATCGCGTCCTTCGGGTCGATCGCCAGGCAGCGCTGGTAGAG
>NZ_RZSB01000125.1:0-10707 GCF_004023285.1 Mesorhizobium sp. M2A.F.Ca.ET.067.02.1.1 | reverse complement strand
GTCATCGACCTCGACCTCACCACCATGAGCGGCCAGGCGCTGCCGGTGCGCTTCATGCACCGGGTTTCGGCAAGCCGCGAGGGCGTGAACGGCCCGACCCGCACCATCGTGCTCAACCGTACCCAGGGCGAGGACGCTTCGGCGGAACTGCGGGCCTCCGAGGTTCGCTTCACCCGTTTCTTCAACTCGACTCCCATGGCTATCGCGGGCGTCGATGCGAGCGGGCGCATCCTGCGCACCAACGCGCCGTTCCTGCAGCTGTTTTCATCCGTGGTCGACCGCGACGCCGTCGACCGGCGGGTGCGGTTCGAGACCATCGTCCACGAACGCGACCGGCCGGCCTTCGCCGCCGCCTTCGAGAAGGCCAGGCAGCGGCAGGCCAATATCGAGCCGATCGACTCCGTGCTGCCCGGCAATGAGGAGCGCCATATCCGCTTCTACGTCAACGCCGTCGCCGACAGCGCGGGCAGCGAGGGCGCCGAGGAATCGGCCATCGTCTATGCGGTCGAGACCACCGAGCAGAAGGCGCTCGAGGGCCAGATGGCGCAGAGTCAGAAGATGCAGGCGGTCGGTCAGCTTGCCGGCGGTATCGCGCATGACTTCAACAACGTGCTCACCGCCATCATCATGGCGTCCGACCTTCTGTTGACCAACCACCGTCCGTCGGATCCGTCCTTCCCCGACATCATGAACATCAAGCAGAACGCCAATCGGGCGGCTTCGCTCGTGCGGCAATTGCTGGCCTTCTCGCGCAAGCAGACGCTGCGGCCGGAAGTGCTCAACCTGACCGATGTCCTGGCCGATCTCCGGATGCTGCTCGCCCGCCTTGTCGGCAACGACATCAAGCTGAAGATCGACCACGGGCGCGACCTGTGGCCGGTGAAGGTCGACATCGGCCAATTCGAGCAGGTGGTGGTCAACCTCGCCGTCAACGCCCGCGACGCCATGCCGAGCGGCGGTGATCTTACCGTGCGCACCCGCAACGTCACGACGGAAGAATGCAAATCCTTCGCCTATCGCGAATTGACGCCGGCCGACTATGTGCTCGTCGATGTCGAGGACACCGGCAGCGGCATTGCGCCCGACGTTCTCAAGAAGATCTTCGAGCCGTTCTTCACGACCAAGGAAGTGGGCAAGGGCACCGGCCTCGGCCTGTCGATGGTCTACGGCATCATCAAGCAGACCGGCGGCTTCATCTTCTGCGATTCCGAGGTCGGCAAGGGCACGGTGTTCCGCATCTTCCTGCCGCGCCACATCGCCGAGATGAAGAAGCAGGCCGAGCCCGGCGCGGCGCCGGCAGCCGTGGCGGCGGCTCCGGCCAAGCCGGCCGATACGGCCAAGGACCTGTCCGGTTCGGCCACCGTGCTTCTGGTCGAGGACGAGGACGCCGTGCGCATGGGCGGTGTGCGGGCGCTGACGTCGCGCGGCTACACCGTGCATGAAGCGTCGTCCGGCGTCGAGGCGCTGGAAGTGTTCGAGGCGCTCGGCGGCAAGGTCGATATCGTGGTGTCCGACGTGGTGATGCCGGAGATGGACGGGCCGACATTGCTCGGCGAGCTGCGCAAGCGTCAGCCGGACATCAAGTTCGTGTTCGTTTCGGGTTATGCCGAGGACGCCTTTGCCAAGAACCTGCCGGCCGACGCCCATTTCGGCTTCCTGCCGAAGCCGTTCTCGCTGAAGCAATTGGCGACGATCGTCAAGGACGTGCTGGAATCCTAGAGCACTGACGCAATTGGGACGGACGACGCAAGGCGAAGGCGCTGGTGCCTGACCGCCTTACAGCTCGCTGGAATTGCTTCCAAATGAGCTATCGCTTGCACATTGCGACGGCCCTGCCATGATGGTCGCCGGATGGGTCTATCGGAGGGTAGTAGCGCGTGACGCCGCATATCGAGGCGGACAGGGGCGATTATACCGAAACGGTGCTGTTGCCGGGCGACCCCGAGCGCGCCCAATGGATGGCGGAGACCTTTCTCGAGGCGCCTCGCTGCGTCAACCGCCGAAGGGGCGCGCTGGGCTTCACCGGCCGGTTCCGCGGCAAGCCGGTCAGCATCCAGGCGACCGGCATCGGCGTTTCATCCTTCCTGATCTACGCGCACGAATTGCTCGACTATCATGGCGTGAAGACGCTGATACGCACCGGCACCAGTGGCGGCTTGTCAGACGATGTGCCCTTGCGCGGGCTCGTCGTCTCCAGCGAAGTGCGGGCGGAGAGCGCGATTAGCGGACAGGTGTTCGGGCTGTACCAGCCGGCGGGACCGGATCCGGCGCTGCATGCGCTGGCGCTGCGACGCGCGGCTGATCTCGGCATCGCCTGCAGCGCCGGGCTGACAATCTGCAGCGACGTGTTCCACCATCCCGACGGCCGCGCGCGGTTCGACGAGCCGAGGGCGCTCGGGGCGCTGGCGGTCGATATGGAGACCAGCGCGCTCTATCGGATTGCCGCGCAGTTCGGCGCCCGGGCCCTGTCGCTGCTCACCGTGGTCGATCATATCGCCACCGGCGAGCTGACGGACTATGCGGAGCGTCAGGCCCTCTTCACCGACATGACCCGGCTGGCGCTCGAAGTCGCGGCAGAGAGTTAGGCGGCTTCCCGCTTCAACGCAGCCTGTTCCTCGGCATTGGGCCGGTGGCCGCGCAGATAGAGCGCGCAGGTCGTGCGCAGCATGGAGGCGAAGTTCGGGATCTGGCCGTTGATCTCGATCGCCTCGTCATAGAGCTTCGAGATGAATTTCGGTGTCGTCAGTCCCTGGCTGTCGGCGATCTCGTCAAGCAGACCCCAGAATGTCGCCTCGAGCTGGATGCTGGTCGAATGACCGTCGATGCGAATCGACCGGTTGATCTGCCGGTAGCCTTCCGGGTCTTGCCCGGCGAAGACTCTGCACATCAGTACCTCCCGTTTTGTTTGTCTTGGGCGCCGATTGAGCGAGCCGGCGCCTTTTTGAACACTGCCTGCGTTTGTCATCTTCGATCCAACGGCCGGCAACGGCAATCAGACTTTCGTCCTTAGGCGCGCCCATCCTCGCCCGCGCCGGGAGACTAGCCATTTCCAAGCCGCATGCGTGGTAATCGGCTGCCACCACCTTTTTTCGCCAGCACGCATAATCGGCTTCGAAATCAAGAAAGCTGCGGAGTCCGATTTGGCGAAGGCGATCCATTCCATGATCAGGGTTCTCGACGAGGCACGGTCCGTCGATTTCTACAACAAGGCCTTCGGCCTCGAGGTGGCGCAGCGGCTCGATTTCGAGACCTTCACACTGATTTATCTCAGCAATGCGGACTCGCCCTTCGAGGTGGAGCTGACCGTGAACAAGGGGCGCACCGAGCCCTATGCGCTGGGCGACGGCTACGGCCATCTCGCCGTCTCGGTCGCCGATCTCGACAGCGAGCATGATCGGATCGGCGCGCTCGGCTTCAATCCGAGGAAGATTGTCGAGTTCAATCACGACGGGGTGCGGATTGCCCGCTTCTTCTTCATCGAGGATCCCGACGGCTACAAGATCGAGGTCCTGCAGCGAGGAGGGCGCTTCCAATAGGGGACATTCCGCCGCGGAGAGGCGCGGCGCCAGCAACGGCGCCCTCAGGGGCGCGAACAGCAAGCAGGGAGGAAATCATGGTTACAGTTTATGAGAATAAAGCCGGGCTTTCGCGGCGAGAGCTTTTCTCAAGCGCGGCGGCGCCGGCGCGCTGCTCATCATCTCCGGCAGCGCCGTCATCAGCCCCGAACACGCTTGGGGTCTCGAAACCTCGGCGCTGAAACCCGAGACGATGGCGACGCTGATCCAGGTGGCGCGCGACATCTATCCGCACGACCAGGTGCCCGACAAATACTACGCCATTGCCGTCAAGGGCCATGACGAGACGGCGGCCAAGGACCCGGCCCATAAGGAACTGATCGAGAAGGGCATCGCCGAGCTCGACAAGAAGGCCGGCAAGGGCGGTTATCGCGGGATCGGCTGGGAAGAGCAGCGGGTCGCGCTGCTCACCGGCATCGAGAAGACGCCGTTCTTCCAGGCGGTGCGCGGCGGCCTTGTCGTCAGCCTCTACAACCAGAAGGAGCTGTGGCCGATCTTTGGCTACGAAGGCGAGTCCTATTCCAAGGGCGGCTACATCGCGCGCGGCTTCAACGACATCGAGTGGCTGTAGGCCGCTCTGTCCTGAACCGCATTTCGACGGATTTCATGGGAGGAAACCATGGCAGCATCATTTGATCTCAAGAACGATGGCGTGGTCGTCATCATCGGCTCCGGCGCCGGCGGCGGCACGCTCGGCAACGAGCTGGCGCAGAAAGGCATCGACGTCGTCATCCTCGAGGCGGGCGCACGCCACGAATATGAGGATTTCATCAATGACGAGTGGGATTCCTTTGCCCAGCTCGCCTGGAAGGACAAGCGCACCACCTCGGGCGACTGGCGCGTGGCCAAGGATTTCCCGAACCTGCCGGCCTGGATCGTGAAATCGGTCGGTGGTTCGACCACGCACTGGGCGGGCGCCTCGCTGCGCTTCCAGGAGCATGAATTCAAGGCGGCCACGACCTACGGAAAGGTCAAGGGCGCGAACCTCCTCGACTGGCCGGTGACGCTGGCCGAGATGGAGCCCTATTACGCCAAGGCCGAAGCCAAGATGGGTGTCACCGGCACCAACAATTGGCCGCGGCTGCCCGGCAACAACAATTTCAAGGTGCTCAAGGCCGGCGCCGACAAGCTCGGCTACAAGGAATGCCACACCGGCAACATGGCGATCAATTCGGTGCAGCGCGACGACCGCAACTCCTGCCAGCAGACCGGCTTCTGCTTCCAGGGCTGCAAATGGGGCGCCAAATGGTCGACGCTCTATACCGAAATCCCTAAGGGCGAAGCGACCGGACATCTGGAGGTCCGGCCGAATTCGATGGTGATCAAGATCAACCATGACGCTTCCGGCAAGGTGACCGGCGTCGTCTATGCTGACAAGGACGGCAAGCTGCAGGAACAGAAGGCCCGCATCGTCGCGGTGGCCGGCAATTCGATCGAGAGCCCGCGCCTGCTGCTCAATTCGGAATCGAGCAAGTTCCCGCACGGGCTCGCCAACTCGTCGGGACAGGTGGGCAAGAACTACATGCGCCACACCACCGGCTCGGTCTACGCGATCTTCGACAAGCCGGTGCACATGTATCGCGGCACCACCATGGCCGGCATCATCCGCGACGAGGCGCGCCACGATCCGTCGCGCGGCTTCGTCGGCGGCTACGAGATGGAGACATTGTCGCTTGGCCTGCCGTTCATGGCGGCCTTCCTCAATCCCGGCGGCTGGGGCCGTTCCTTCACCACGGCGCTCGACCACTACGATCATATGGCGGGCCTGTGGATCGTCGGCGAGGACATGCCGCGCGAGGAGAACCGCATCACGCTGCACAAGGACGAAAAGGACGAGCACGGCATGCCGATCGCCGACGTCCATTTCGACGATCACCCCAACGACACGGCGATGCGCGACCATGCCTACAGCCAAGGCCAGGCGCTCTATGCCGCTGTCGGGGCGACGCGAACCTTCCCCACGCCGCCTTATCCTTCCACCCACAATCTCGGCACCAACCGGATGAGCGAGAAGCCGGAGGACGGAGTCGTCAACAAGCACGGCCAGTCGCACGACATCAAGAACCTGTTCGTCTCCGACGGCAGCCAGTTCACCAGCGGCGCGGCGGAGAACCCGACGCTGACCATCGTGACACTGGCGATCGGCCAGGCCGACTACATCGCGGCGCAGATGTCGGCCAAGACTATCTGAAGCGGTTCGGCGTCACCGCCGATCCGCTCCAGCTATTTTTGTTTGACGCAATTCCGGACGGAAAACCGCTAAGCACTTTTCCTGGAATTGCGTTCATCCTCCCGACTGCCTGCTGGCGCGGGACCCGAAAGGGTTCCGCGCCTTTTTATGCGGAGCCGGCGGCTATCTTCTGGTGCAGGTCGAGGCGGTGAAGGCGCCGTCCTGCTGCTTCATGATGATGTCGAAGGAGGGGCCGCTCGGGTCGTCGAGCGTCGCCTGGGTCATCGAGATCGAGTTGCCGCCGCTGGTGTAGCCGCCGAGCGGCCCGAGCCAGGTGATCTCGCCATTGGGGTTCATCTGGTAGTCGTAGGCTTGCGGCGTGGCGCCGAAGGTCACCGGGCCGCTATAGAGGTTGCTCTTGATGGTGATCACGCCGAGGTCGAGGAACAGGCCGAGCAGGTAGACCTCGCAGTGATAGGCGCCGTCGGGCAGCTTGCCGTCGGTGAAATCGGCATGCGCGCTTCCGGCGGCGGACAGCAGAAGCAGGAAACTCAGGATCGTTCGCAGGGTCATGACGTCGCTCGTTTGCGCGGCGACCTTGCCCCATTTCGCCATGGCCCTGCAACAGGGCCGATCAGCCAGCCTTTTGTCTGCATGATGAAATTTAAGGCATTTTTACCAATTGGGCAGAATCTAGGCAGTGCTGCGTAAACTTTTCTCAACTTGGTCGCGTGGCAGTGGATCTAAAAGTTTCCCGGCTACTGGATAACCGGCTGTAATCTCATCGTTATCCCGCAATTCCGTTGCGCGCATTCCCGTCTGGCACGTCGCTTGCACGGTCTATGTGGCGGTGCAAACAACCAAGCTTGGGAGCGTGTCATATGAGGGGTAACTTCGCGAAAATAACAAAGATCCTGTCGGCGGGCGTCGTCGCGGCTGGCCTGCTGGCGTCGGCTTCCGCGAAGGCGGCGGAAGACACGATCAAGGGCGGTATTCTCCATTCGCTGTCGGGGACCATGGCGATTTCGGAGACGACGCTGAAAGACGTCATGCTGATGCTGATCGACGAGCAGAACGCCAAGGGCGGCCTGCTCGGCAAGAAACTGGAAGCCGTGGTCGTCGACCCGGCGTCCAACTGGCCGCTGTTCGCGGAGAAGGCGCGCGAGCTGATCTCGAAGGACAAGGTCGCGGCCGTGTTCGGCTGCTGGACCTCGGTGTCGCGCAAGTCGGTGCTGCCGGTGTTCTCGGAGCTCGACAACATCCTGTTCTATCCAGTCCAATATGAGGGCGAGGAGAGCGAGCGCAACGTCTTCTACACCGGCGCTGCGCCGAACCAGCAGGCCATTCCGGCCGTCGATTACCTGATGAGCGCCGATGGCGGCTCGGTGAAGCGCTGGGTGCTCGAGGGCACCGACTACGTCTATCCGCGCACCACCAACAAGATCCTCGAAGCCTATCTGAAGTCGAAGGGTGTGCCGGCCGAGGACATCATGGTCAACTACACGCCGTTCGGCTTCTCCGACTGGCAGACCGAGGTCTCGGCGATCAAGAACTTCGGCTCGGCCGGCAAGAAGACCGCGGTGGTCTCGACCGTCAACGGCGATGCCAACGTGCCGTTCTACAAGGAACTCGGCAACCAGGGCATCAAGGCCGAGGACATCCCGGTCATGGCCTTCTCGGTCGGCGAGGAAGAGCTCGCCGGTCTCGACACCAAGCCACTGGTCGGCCATCTCGCCGCCTGGAATTATTTCGAGAGCGTCAACACGCCCGAGAACAAGAAGTTCATCGCCGACTGGCACAAGTTCATCAAGAACAACAAGCGCACCACCAACGACCCGATGGAAGCTCACTATATCGGCTTCAACATGTGGGTGAAGGCGGTTCAGAAGGCCGGCACCACTGATCCGGACAAGGTCATCGACGCCATGGTCGGCGTTTCGGTGCCGAACCTGACCGGCGGCTATTCGGCGATGATGCCGAACCATCACATCACGAAGCCGGTGCTGATCGGTGAAATCCAGGCCAATGGCCAGTTCCAGACGGTCTCGAAGACGCCCGGCCTTGTGATGGGCGACGAATGGTCCGACTACCTGCCCGATTCCAAGGACCTGATTTCCGATTGGCGCGCGCCGCTCAGCTGCGGCAACTTCAATGTCAAAACCGGCAAGTGCGGCGGCAAGGGCACCAACTGATCCTCCCCGGGCTGGACCATCAGGTCCATGCCCAAGACTGCGCGCGTCCGGACGGTTTCCTCCACCGTCCGGACGCCCATTAAACCCTTCAAGGGTCGCCAAATACCGATGAAGATCTTCCGTGCGATTGGCCTCACGCTTTTGTTCCTGCTGACGACGCTGTCCTCCTCGGGCGCTGCGGAAGCCGATCTGCGTGCCATCATCGCCAAATTCGCGACAGCTGCGGACTTTTCCGAGACGGGAGTTATCGTTCGCGAGTTGGCAGCCACAGGCGATCCGGCTGTCGAACGGCCGCTTGCTGCATTGGCGGAAGGCAATCTTTACAGTCGCGCCGCCGACTCGATGGTGTTTGTCGGCAAGGAAGGCAGCGACAGCATCCAGCTTTTCGACCCGCTGAGCGGCGAGGCAGCGGGCGAGGCTTCCGCAGATGACTTAACCCAGATCGGCGTCAACAACACCTTGCGCCGCACTATCCGCGATGCATTGGGCACGCTGACGCTTGGTTCCAAGGATCCGACTGTCCGCATCGCCGCCGCCGACACCATGTTCAAGACACCTGATGCCGCCAACATCGAGCCGCTCGACGCGGCGATCGCCAGTGAAACCGTGGCGAGCGTCAAGGCTTTGCTGGAGCAGGCGCGTGGCGCTTCCATACTGGTTTCGGACAAGCCCGATACGGACAAGCTCGCCGCAATTGCCTTGATCGGCGCCCGCGGCGACCGCGACGCGGTCTCGCTTCTCACCTCCGTCGAGGCCAACGCCTCCGGAGCGGTCAAGGAAGCGGCGACGGCCACAATCGCGAGTATCAATTCGACGCTGGCATTTTGGGATGCGGGGCAGAACATCTGGTACGGCATCTCGCTCGGATCGGTGCTGCTGCTCGCAGCAATCGGCCTCGCCATCACCTTCGGCGTCATGGGCGTCATCAACATGGCGCATGGCGAGATGGTCATGCTTGGCGCCTATACGACCTTCGTCGTCCAGCAGGTGATCCGCACCTCGTTTCCCGGCCTGTTCGACTGGTCGCTGGTGATCGCGCTGCCGCTCGCCTTCCTAGTCGCGGCGCTTGTCGGCCTCGCGATCGAGCGCGGCATCATCCGCTTCCTCTATGGCCGGCCGCTCGAGACGCTGCTGGCCACCTGGGGCGTTTCGCTGATCCTGCAGCAGGCGGTGCGCACCATTTTCGGGCCGACCAACCAGGAGGTGGGCAATCCGTCCTGGATGTCCGGCTCGTTCGATATCGGCCAGCTCGCGATCACCTGGAACCGGCTGTGGATCCTGGTGTTCGCGCTAGCGGTGTTCGGCGTCCTGCTCTACGTCATGAAGCGCACGCCCTGGGGGCTGCAGATGCGCGCCGTGACCGCCAACCGGCGCATGGCGGCCTCCATGGGCATCAAGACGCCTTGGGTCGACGCGCTGACCTTCGCGCTGGGCTCCGGCATTGCGGGCATCGCCGGCGTGGCGCTCAGCCAGATCGACAACGTGTCGCCCAATCTCGGCCGCGGCTACATCATCGACAGCTTCATGGTCGTGGTGTTCGGCGGCGTCGGCAATCTGTGGGGCACGCTGGTCGGCGCCTTCTCGCTCGGCATCGTCAACAAGTTCCTCGAACCCTATGCCGGCGCGGTGCTCGGCAAGATCGTCGTCCTGGTGCTGATCATCCTGTTCATCCAGAAGCGCCCGCGCGGCCTGTTCGCGCTGAAGGGCAGGGCGGTGGAAGCATGATCGCGCAGCGCTTCTTTGCCGCCGATCGCCGGATTGGCGTTACGATCTTCGCGCTGCTCGCGGCAGCCATCATCGTGCCGCTGCTCAACCTCGCGGTGTCGCCGCAAAGCGCTTTCTACATCCCGCCTTACATCGTAGCGTTGGTCGGCAAATATCTCTGCTACGCGCTGCTGGCCCTCGCGCTCGACCTGGTCTGGGGCTATTGCGGCATCCTTTCGCTCGGCCACGGCGCCTTTTTCGCGCTCGGCGGCTATGCGATGGGCATGTATCTGATGCGCCAGATCGGTTCGCGCGGCGTCTACGGCAATCCGATCCTGCCCGACTTCATGGTGTTCCTGAACTACAAGGAGCTGCCCTGGTTCTGGTACGGCTTCGACCATTTCTGGTTCGCGGCGCTGATGGTGTTGGCCGTGCCGGGCCTGCTTGCCTTCGTCTTCGGCTGGTTCGCCTTCCGCAGCCGCGTCACCGGCGTGTATCTGTCGATCATCACGCAGGCGATGACCTATGCGCTGCTGCTGGCCTTCTTCCGCAACGACATGGGCTTCGGCGGCAACAACGGCCTGACCGACTTCAAGGACATACTCGGCTTTAGCGTGCAGGCGGACGCGACGCGCTCGGCGCTGTTTGCCGCGAGCGCCGTCACGCTCGCGCTTGCAGTCTTCGTAACCGCGGCCATCGTGCGTTCCAAATACGGCAAGCTGCTGATGGCCGTGCGCGACGCCGAGAGCCGCACCCGCTTCCTTGGCTGGCGGGCGGAGAACGTCAAACTGTTCGCCTTCACCGTCTCGGCAATCATGGCCGGCATAGCCGGCGCGCTCTACGTGCCGCAGGTCGGCATCATCAATCCCGGCGAATTCGATCCGGCCAACTCGATCGAGGTGGTGATCTGGACCGCCGTCGGCGGGCGCGGCACCATCGTCGGCCCGATCATCGGTGCGCTGCTCGTCAATGCCGGCAAATCCTGGTTCACCGGCGTGCTGCCGGAATTCTGGCTGTTCGCGCTGGGCGGGCTGTTCGTCGCCGTCACGCTGCTGCTGCCCAAGGG
>NZ_RZSB01001259.1:0-882 GCF_004023285.1 Mesorhizobium sp. M2A.F.Ca.ET.067.02.1.1 | reverse complement strand
AAGTGAGGTCGATGGCCGCCCGGCCGTCGCGAAACAGCGGCAGTGGCCGGCTCCTTGCCGCCTTGATCAGGCGCGGCAGCAACGCCCGATCGCCCTTGCCGTAGACGCCGCGCGGCCGCAGCACCATAGGATGGATATCGGGCTCGCCGAGCACGATCTTTTCGGCCTCGCACTTGGTGCGGGCATAGTGATTGACCGGCTGCGGCAAGGCCGCATCCTCGGTGAGACCGAGCTGGTCGCGGAAGGCGAAGCAGACGGACGGGCTGGAGATGTGGACGAAACGGCTGACGCCTTGCCGTCTGGCGAATCCGACAAGATTGCGCGTTGCCGTGACATTGGCCGCCTCGAAATCCGCGAGGCGTCCGAAGGGCGACGAAAGCGCCGCGCAGTGGATGATCCGCTCGACCCTGCCCAGCCTGGGGTCGAGGGCGGCATCGAGCGGCTGCGCCAAATCGTGACGGATGATGCGATGGCCGGCCGCTTCGAGCGCGGCGCAGCGCGTTTCATCGCGGCCGAGCCCGAGCGCCAGCGTGCCGGAAGCGGCCAGCCGCTCGAGCACATGGGAGCCCAGGAACCCGCTGGCGCCGGTGACGAGGACGGCCATCGCTCAGACCTCCACGCGCCATGCCGCCGAAGGAGACGCCGGCGGACGTACCGAGAAAGAGCAGCTTCATGCCGGACGCCACGCGGCCGTCGCGGCGCGCAACGTCGAGCGCGAAGGGCATGGACGCGGCGATCTGGTTGCCGAAGCGGGCAGAGATGTCGACCAGCTTTTGCGGCGCAAAGCCGGTCTGGCGCGCCATATGCGCAAGCGCAAACGGGCTCGCCTGATGCGGCACGACGAGATCGACATCGTCGCGCCGCCAGCCGGCACGCTCAAGC
>NZ_RZSB01001258.1:0-883 GCF_004023285.1 Mesorhizobium sp. M2A.F.Ca.ET.067.02.1.1 | reverse complement strand
GGCGGTGGCGGATCGTCCGATTCCGGTAGTGGCTTCGCTTCGGGCGGCCATGTCACCGGCAAGGGCGGCCCGCGCAGCGACAGCATCCTGGCCTGGCTGTCCAATGGCGAATTCGTAATCCAGGCTGCGGCCGTGAAGAAACTTGGGCTCGGGTTCCTCAATGCGCTCAATCAAGGCGTCGTTCCGTCTCTTAAAAGCCTGAGCGGCTTCAAGATGGGCGGCTTCGTCAACAGCATCAATCGGTCGATGGCGATCCCTCGATTTGCATCCGGTGGCGCCGCGCGCAGCGCCGGCAACCTGGCTCCGGCTGTTTCCGGCCTGTCCGGCAAGCTGGTCCGCGTCGACCTTCAATACGGCCCGTCCCGCAATGAAGTGGCGAGGATGATCGCCGAGGATTCCGCGGTCGATAAGCTGGCCCGTTTCTCGGTCGGCATGGCACTGACGAAGGCCTGACGCAATGGCGGAAACGACACTCCTGCGCCTCGATCCGATCGGCGTGCCGCCTTACTCGGCGCGCAACATCAACCAGACGCTCGAACCAATCGACGCCGGGTCGCAATTGGCCCGCACCGTCAATGGCGAACTCATCGATCTTTCGGACGGCTCGACGTTCCGCAAATACAAATCGACCATCACCTGCACCGACCAGCAGATGCCGGCGCTTTCCGGCGTCTGGCAGGGCATGGAACTGACGGTCGACTGCATCGCCGAGCTTTCCTATCTCACGGCATCCGGTTCGCCCGAGCGCCCGCTGGCCGATACAACGGCCGATCCAGCCACGCGCACCGAAGGCGCCTTCACATTCTTTCGACCTCGCCTGGCCATGCGCGTGGTCGGTTTCAGCACCAATTTCACCGAATGGGATGCTGACGCGGGCTGGCGT
>NZ_RZSB01001257.1:0-885 GCF_004023285.1 Mesorhizobium sp. M2A.F.Ca.ET.067.02.1.1 | reverse complement strand
GCCACATGCTGGCGATGGAGCTTTCGCCGCGCGGCGTCATGGCCGAGCTCACCGGGCGCCGCGGCGGCCTGTCGAAGGGCAAAGGCGGCTCCATGCACATGTTCTCCAAGGAGAAGCATTTCTATGGCGGCCACGGCATCGTCGGTGCCCAGGTGTCGCTCGGCACCGGTCTCGCCTTCGCCAACCGCTACCGCGACAATAAGAACGTTTCGCTGACTTATTTCGGCGACGGCGCCGCCAACCAGGGCCAGGTCTATGAGAGCTTCAACATGGCCTCGCTGTGGAAGCTGCCGGTGATCTACATCATCGAGAACAACCGCTACGCCATGGGCACGTCGGTGTCGCGCTCGTCGGCAGAGACCGACTTCTCGCATCGCGGCGCTTCCTTCAAGATCCCCGGCATCCAGGTCGACGGCATGGACGTCCGCGCCGTGAAGTCGGCCGCCGACATCGCCACCGAATGGTGCCGCGCCGGCAACGGCCCGCTTATCCTCGAAATGCAGACCTACCGCTATCGCGGCCATTCGATGTCCGACCCGGCGAAGTACCGCTCTAAGGAGGAGGTGCAGAAGATGCGCTCCGAGCACGACCCGATCGAGCAGGTTCGGGTGCGGCTGCTCGACAAGAAGTGGGCAAGCGAGGACGAGCTCAAGGCCATCGACAAGGAAGTTCGCGACATCGTCGCCGACGCCGCCGAATTCGCCCAGAACGACGCCGAGCCGGATCCGTCCGAGCTCTGGACCGACATCGTACTCTAAGGGGAGGGCAAGGACATGCCGATCGAAATTCTCATGCCCGCGCTCTCACCGACGATGGAAGAGGGCAATCTTTCCAAATGGTTGAAGAACGAGGGCGACAAGGTCGTCGCCGGTGACGTGATCGCCG
>NZ_RZSB01001256.1:0-886 GCF_004023285.1 Mesorhizobium sp. M2A.F.Ca.ET.067.02.1.1 | reverse complement strand
CCGTCTGCGCGTGAGCGGCGGCGCTGGCGAGCATCAATCCGCCGGCCAATGCGGCAATCCATTTCTTCATCAGCATGTTTTCAGTCTCCCATTTTGTGCTTCGTTGGTCGTTCAATCGGCCACGCCGCAATAGCGGGCCATGAAGGCTGCGAAGCCGACGATGCCGGCGAGGTATTCCTCGACATCGACGTGCTCCCCGAAAGTGTGGCAGTTACGGATGTCGCCCGGCGCGCAATAGACGGCGGGAGTGCCCAACCGGTTGACGAAGAACGACGATTCCGACCAGAACGGCGCGCCTTCGATCACGCCGCGTCCGGCCATGGCGCCTGCCATCGATTGCGACAGCATGGCAACTTCGGCGCGCGTCTCGTCGATCTCGGCGGCGGTGCCGCCCAGCCTGTGATCGCGTCCGGCCGGATAGGCGAACTCCACGGCGATCTCGGGATCGGTGATGGCGCCGCGCACCGCGGCCTCGATCTCGGCGGCGGCCGTGTCGAGCGATTCGCCCGGCAGGAGCTTGCGGATCAGCGACAGTGTGCATCGCTCAGGCACGGCGATATAGCCGCCGCCGGTGAGGCCGGTGATCAGCAGGAAGCCGCGCCCGGTGAGCTTGTGCTCGGCCCGGGCCGCTACCTCGTCCGAGTGTCTCCACAGCGCCGTCATGGCGGCATGGGCGGCGCGCAACGCATCCTTGCCGAGCTCCGGCACGCCGAAATAGGCCGACTTGCCGGTGATCGTGATGTCGGTGATGAAGAAGCCAATCTGCGCGGCGTAGACGGCAAGCCGCGTCGGCTCGACATAGACGGTGAAGTCGGGCGCCGCGACCTCGCCGGCCTCGATGCGGCCGACGAAATGCTTGATGCCGGCGGAGACGCCGGTGCCGGGC
>NZ_RZSB01001255.1:0-887 GCF_004023285.1 Mesorhizobium sp. M2A.F.Ca.ET.067.02.1.1 | reverse complement strand
TCCAGGTCCGGTTCAAGTATGCGGATGAGGATCAAAACGCGCGACTGCTTTCTGAGGCCCAGAAAGGTGCAGCCGATCCCGATCTCAAGAACCTCAACTATGCCGATCTCAACTACAATTACGTCTATGCCGGCGACGATGGCCTGAAGCCGCGCGTCGCCTTCGACGACGGCACCAAGATGTTCCTCGAGTTCACGGGCGACATCCCGGCCATCTTCGTCGTCGACGAAAAAGGCCAGGAATCGCTGGTCAACCAGCGGACCCAGGGAAAATACACGATCGTCGACAAGGTCGGCCGGCAATTTACGCTGAGGGCCGACGGCAAAGCGCTCTGCCTCTACAATCGAGCCCGGCCATCCAAGGCGGATCCCGTCTCCGCCGTCTACGGGCCGAAGAAGCTAGTGCGCGGGTCCGGCCCCTTCACTTCCCCGACCGCGAGGGGACGATAGATGAGCAACATCGACTATAACGAGCTTGATGGCGGTCCGACCGTTGCGAGACGCTATGCCGGAACAGGCACAAAAGTCGCCATGGTCGCCGCGGGGCTGATCGTGGCCATCGCGCTCATCTGGATCAATTGGCCCCGCGAGCCGCGTTCTCGCGATGCGGCCTCAGATGCGAGCGACAATTTCAACCCGCCTGAATTTCGCCCGCCGGCGCTGGCCGAGACGCCACAAGCGGCTGACAAGACAATCGATCAGATTGTCGTTCCGCCGCCCGTGGAAGGCGAAGCCAACAAGCAACAGGCCGACAATGTCGATCAGACGGTTGAGCAGGGCGCCGATCTCGATGCGCAGCGGCGCGCGATCGAAGCCCAACTGGCGGCCGAGCAGGCGCGCCGCAAAGCCGAAGAAGAAGAGGCGCGGCGCAAGCAGGCGGCCGACGAG
>NZ_RZSB01001254.1:0-889 GCF_004023285.1 Mesorhizobium sp. M2A.F.Ca.ET.067.02.1.1 | reverse complement strand
GACAGAGCTGGCTCCGTCCGACGCCAGGAACAGCACGGCGGCGGCGACTTCCTCGGGACTGCCCGCGCGCCCGAGCGGCGTGTTGCGGGCAGCGGCGAGTTCCTCCGGCGTCGATGCGCCGGTCGTGATCCAGCCCGGCGCCACGGCGTTGACCGTGACACCGCTGCGGCCAACCTCCAGGGCGAGCGCGTGCGTCAGCCCGACCATGCCGGCCTTCGCCGCCGAATAGGCGGCCTCGCCTTCATTGGAGACGTAAGGTCCGGTCACCGAAGCCATGTTGACCACGCGCCCATGGCAGCGCTGCACCATGCCGGCCAGGAATCCGCGCGTGCTCAGGAACGCGGTTTTGAGGCTGACGTCGATGCCGCGGTCCCAATCGCTTTCGCTGAGGTCGAGAAACCGCCGCTGCAACGCCGGCTGCGCGACCGCGCCCATCCCGGCATTGTTGACGAGGACGTCGATTTCGCCGGCCTGCGAGCACAAGCGCTCGACATCGCCCGAAACCGTCAGGTCGGCCACAACGGCGCTTATATCGAGCCCCTCCGCCCGCAGTTCCCCGGCCCGCTGTTCGACGCGCGCGGACGAAGCGGTGATGACGACCGAAAGGCCGGCCTCGCCCAGCGCACGCGCGACCGCTACGCCGATGCCGTCGGCGGCGCCCGCGCCGGTCACCAGCGCCCTGCGGGATTTGCGGAACACGATCATTTCCTCTCCACGATTGGAATGCCGGCATGTCGACGCGGGCAATCATGCCCGCGATGAAACTGCCCAGGCTTTTTCAATAGCCGGCGCTGACGCCGAAATCGATCGACAGCGCGGCCCCGGTGATCGGCGCCGCGCCCGGCTGGCAGAGGTAGTGGATGAAGGATGCGATCTCTTCCACCTGAAT
>NZ_RZSB01001253.1:0-892 GCF_004023285.1 Mesorhizobium sp. M2A.F.Ca.ET.067.02.1.1 | reverse complement strand
CCATCTTGCGGAACACCGACCATGGCTTCTTCTGCCGGCTCTTCACGCTCGCCTTGATGGTGTGTTTCTCGAACAGGCCGGACAGCGCCGTCTCGATCTCCTGCAGGACACCCTTGTTGCGCTCGAAAATCTCGGCAAGCCTCGCGGTGACGGCGCGATAGGCCTCCGGATTGATGTAGCGGAAGGCGATTTCCTCGAGTTCTTCGCGCATGCCCTGCATGCCCATGCGGCCGGCGAGCGGCGCATAGATGTCCATCGTCTCCTCGGCGATGCGCAGGCGCTTGGACTCGGGCATATGGTCGAGCGTGCGCATGTTGTGCAGGCGGTCGGCGAGCTTGACCAGAAGGACGCGAATATCCTCCGAGATCGCGAGCAGAAGCTTGCGCAGGTTCTCCGCCTGCTCGGCCTTCTTGGAGACGAGGTCGAGCTTCTTCAGCTTGGTAAGGCCCTCGACCAGCTTGCCCATTTCGGGGCCGAACAGCTCGTCGATCTCGGCCCTGGTCGCGGTGGTGTCCTCGATCGTGTCATGCAGCAGGGCAACGGCGATGGTCGCCTCGTCCATGTGCATCTCGGTGAGGATGGCGGCGACTTCGAGGGGATGCGAGAAATAGGGATCGCCCGAAGCGCGCTTCTGGTGGCCATGCTTCTGCATGGCATAGACATAGGCCTTGTTGAGCAGTGCCTCATTGACGTCAGGCTTGTAGCGCTGGACGCGCTCGACAAGCTCATACTGACGCATCATGGGCGGGATCTCGCGGTGCTGAAATGATTGATGCGCCGCACTGGCGTACGACGCATCTCATAGATAGCCACGAAACCTAAGATACGGAAGTCCTGGATGGTTGATCCAACCCGGACAAAAGCTCTTAGTAATCGTCGCTCTTTTCCGGCG
>NZ_RZSB01001252.1:0-893 GCF_004023285.1 Mesorhizobium sp. M2A.F.Ca.ET.067.02.1.1 | reverse complement strand
AACTGATGCCGCTCGACGCCATTTTCACGCTCGAGGAGGAAACCGGCCGCGTCGACATGAGCGAGGCGATCGCTTCCGCGCGCGGACGGCGATTTGCGGACGTCGAGGCCACGCCCGCCAACGGCTCTGTCATGGCGGCGCATGCCGAGACGGTGGTGCGCATGGGCGAGTTGATGACCGAAGGCGCCTTGGCCTTCGCCGACGGCCAGCTGACCCCGGCCGAAAGCGCGCGCATCGACCGGGCGCTGTCCAAGGTTGAGCAGGGCATCGACGAATACCGGAAGATCCTCGCCGGCGCCAAGGCCGCCGGCGGCCTGAAGGTCGTGCCCGGCGGCAACTGATCGGCTTCAAGAGTTTTCCCTTTCCAGTTCAGTGCCTGCGCCAGGCCATGGCGTTCATCAGACCGGATACGACCATGGCCCGCATGCGGCACGGTTTCCTGCTCTCCTCTTGTGCTGTCGGCGCCGCGATCGCGGCGTTTGCGCTCGGCGTCGTCGGTGTCGCGACGAAGGCATTTCCGCACGATGCCGCGCCGACGCCGGCGCTGCCGCTAGGCTGGTCCTATCCCTTCGCCTGCTGCGCCAATTACGACTGCGAGGCGGTGCCGGAGAGTTCGGTGATCGAGGGCGCGCGCGGCTACGAGATCCGCAAGACCGGCGAGCTGATCCCGATGTCGGACAAGCGGGTGAAGGATAGCCCCGACGGGCAGTTCCACTGGTGCGCGCACCGCGCCGCCGACGGCCGCACCATCTGCCTGTTCGTGCCGCCGAGGAGTTATTGATGGGCGCTGCTGTCTTTTCGCCGGACGAGCTCGGCCGCGCCGACCAGTTCTTTCGCTTCTCGGTCCGCTGCGACCGGGCGACCAATGCACGCCTCGAAGCGGCCGCGTGTGC
>NZ_RZSB01001251.1:0-897 GCF_004023285.1 Mesorhizobium sp. M2A.F.Ca.ET.067.02.1.1 | reverse complement strand
GCATTGGCGATTGGCGCAAAAGCCCATCACGTCGTCATCCTCGGGTCTGCGCTCCGCTTCGCGTCGCTCCGCCCGTGGATGACGAAATCGCGAAGGGCCTCGGCTAATGCGAATCGCGCAAGGCGCCTTTTACAGCACTACTAGCGCTTACTCTCCCGCGGTTATAATCGTAAGTCGATGATAAACATCCTGCGCGCGCCTGATTCCCAGCCAAGCCAGCGGTTGCGGCTCAACACGCTGGTCCGCCTGCGCTGGCTGGCCATCGTCGGCCAGAGCCTGACCGTGCTGGTCGTCGCCTATGGGCTGAAATTCCCGCTGCCGGTCTCGATGTGCTTCGCGCTCATCGCCTTGTCGGCGTGGATGAATCTGTGGCTCACCTTCCGCTATCCGGCCGCGCATCGGCTCACCCCGCTCTCGGCCTTCGCCATCTTGACCTTCGACGGCCTGCAGCTCAGCGGTTTGCTTTACATGACCGGAGGCTTGACCAACCCGTTCTCGGTGCTGCTTTCCGTGCCTGTTGTCATTTCGGCCGCGTCGCTGCCGCTGCGGTTCACCGCGATCCTCGGCGCGCTGGTCATGGTGGCCGCGACGCTGCTGGTGTTCTTCCACCTGCCGCTGCCCTGGTACCAAGACGCGCCGTTGCCGATGCCCTTCATCTATGTCGCCGGCATGTGGATGGCGGTCTTCGCCTCGATCGCCTTCACCGCGATCTATGCCTTCCGCGTCGCGGCGGAAGCGCGCCTGCTCGCCAACGCTTTGGCCGCCACCGAGCTGGTGCTGCAGCGCGAGCAGCATCTTTCGGCGCTGGACGGGCTGGCCGCCGCCGCCGCGCATGAGCTCGGCACGCCGCTGGCCACCATCACTGTGGTCGCCAAGGAGATGGAAAAGGCGCTCGGC
>NZ_RZSB01001250.1:0-899 GCF_004023285.1 Mesorhizobium sp. M2A.F.Ca.ET.067.02.1.1 | reverse complement strand
CAGCTGGGCAGGGTGCTTTCGGGCGGGAGCGGCGTGGCCTCGCAGAGCGGATCGCCGGTATCGAGGCCGGAGGGTTCGGTCCGCGCGTCGGCGATGTCTGGCCCTATGTCGATGCCTTCCTTATAGGACACGGCGCCCGGCTGCAGCGGAAACCAGCCGCGATAGACATTTTCCTTGGTGCGGTCGAAATTCCAGCGCAGCAGCTTCTGCTTTTCAGCGTCCGGTAGCGAAAAGATCGCCAGCAGTCGCGCCCGGTTCTGCGGCGTCAGCCAGTCGTCGCCGGGAAAGTCGCGGATCGCCATGAAGCCGATGCCGGAGGCCGCGGCCATGATCCTCGAGTCGGTCTGGTCGCGGGCGGGCGAGTGACCGAACAAGGGTGCGATCGCGATCGTGTCGATGTCGGCCATCAGTCTTCCTCCCGTCGGACGCCATAAGCAGGGCGCGGCGGCGGGCGATTGTCAATCGCAGGCAACTGCGCGTCATTGGGCCACCCGTATCAGCGCAGGCGATCGCATCCCATCAGTGTTTTTTGTTTGACCCTCTCATGCCGGCCGCTACCTTGCCGGCATTTCCTCGAAACGGGTGTCGGTGATGGCGAGATATGAGGGCCGGTGCCTGTGCGGCGCGGTGCGTTACAGGGCCGAAGCGGAGCCGATCAACGAGCGCGTCTGCCATTGCCGGATCTGCCAGAGGGCGATCGGCGCGGCCTTCAACGCGCGACTCCTGTTCCGCATCGACGATGTGACCATCGAAGGGCCGGTGGCGACCATCAACTCCACGCCGGACCTCAAGCGCGGCTTCTGCGCGGCTTGCGGCACAACCCTGTTCTCGCGCCGCGATTCCAGAAACATTCTCGGCGTCACCTCCGGCTCGCTCGACGACCCGTCGCTGTTCAAGCC
>NZ_RZSB01000124.1:0-10720 GCF_004023285.1 Mesorhizobium sp. M2A.F.Ca.ET.067.02.1.1 | reverse complement strand
AACCTTGCGACCAACCGGACGCAGTGCATGCTTGCCGGCTGCGGCTACAATCTGCAAAGAGCGGCCGCAGTCCTCTTCCCAAAGAGGAAGCCGGCATGAGGCGCAGTCCGCCCAAAATCCACTGCCATGGCGGCCTGAGGCCCCAAGAGCGAGGCAAAATAACCCGCCAAAGCGGCCAGAGCGCCTTTCAAAAAACGCCCATCCGCCTCGTGCGCTAAATATCGACTCCCATGCAAAACCCTCACAGGGGGAGAAGGGGGAGCTACTCCGCTATCCCTTCCTCATATTCCGCCGACATCGTCAGCCACTTGTCCTCGTTGAGCGCCAGCGTGTGCGCCAGTTGCGAACGTTCCTTGGCGAGCCGCGTCGCGGTGGACGGATCCTTTTCGTAGATCGCCGGGTTGGCCAGCTCGTCCTCGATGAGGTCGATGCGCTTGCGGATGCGGTCCATCAGCGCCTCGGTGGCGCGGATCTCCTTGGCCAGCGGTTCAAGTGCCGCGCGGCGCTGCGCGGCTTCGCGGCGGCGGTCGGCCTTGGAGGCCTTGTCGGCTTCCTTCTGCTCGCGCCGGTTGGAGGAGACACCGGTGACGAGCGTCTTGTAATCCTCCAGATCGCCGTCATAGGGATTGACCGCGCCGTCCTTGACCAGCCACAGCCGGTCGGCCGTGGCTTCGAGCAGATGCCTGTCGTGCGAGATCAGGATCACGGCGCCCGGGAAATCGTTCAGCGCGTGGATCAACGATTCACGGCTGTCGATATCGAGATGGTTGGTCGGCTCGTCGAGGATGAAGAGGTTCGGTCCCTCGAAGGCCGATAGCCCCATCAAGAGCCGCGCCTTCTCGCCGCCGGACAAATCCTTGGCGCACGTGTTCATCTTCTCGGTCGACAGGCCGAACTGGGCGACTCGGGCGCGCACCTTGGCTTCCGGCGCGTCCGGCATCAGCCGGCGCACATGCTCATAGGCGCTTTCCTCCGGGCGCAGATCGTCGAGCTGGTGCTGGGCGAAGATCGCCACCTTCAGGCCCGGCGCGATGGTCATCGAGCCGGTCTCGGCCTTCAGCCGGCCGGCGAGCAGTTTGGCGAAGGTCGACTTGCCATTGCCGTTGGCGCCGAGCAGCGCGATGCGGTCGTCGGCATCGATGCGCAGCGTCATCTTCTTCAGGATCGGATCGCCTTCGGTATAGCCGACATTGACGCCGTTGAGCGCCACGATCGGCGAGGCCACCGTCTTCACCGGCTCGGGGAAGGAGAACGGCCGCACAGTGTCGTTCACCACCGCGGCGATCGGCTTCAGCTTCTCCAGCGCCTTCAGGCGCGACTGCGCCTGCCTCGCCTTAGAAGCCTTGGCGCGAAAACGCTCGACGAAGGATTCCATATGCTTGCGCTGCGCTTCCTGCTTGACGCGGCTCTTCTCCTGCAACTCGCGCTGCTCGGTCAGCTGGCGCTCGAACTGGTCGTAACCGCCGCGCCAAAAGGTGAGCTTCTTCTGATCGAGGTGGACGATCGAGTTGACGGCGCGGTTGAGCAGGTCGCGATCATGCGAGATCAGCAACACCGTGTGCGGGTATTTGGAGACGTAGTTTTCCAGCCACAGCGTGCCTTCGAGATCGAGATAGTTGGTCGGCTCGTCGAGCAGCAGAAGATCGGGCTCGGAGAAAAGCACGGCGGCCAGCGCCACGCGCATGCGCCAGCCGCCGGAGAAGGACGAAGCCGGCCGCCGCTGGGCGGCATCGTCGAAGCCGAGGCCGGCCAGGATCGTGGCGGCGCGGGATTCGGCCGAATGCGCGTCGATGTCGGCCAGCCGGGTGTGGATCTCGGCGATGCGGTGCGGATCTGTCGCGGTCTTCTCTTCCTCGAGCAAAGCCTGGCGCTCGACATCGGCTTTCAGCACGATCTCGATCAGCGGTTCCTCAGTGGCAGGCGCCTCCTGCGCCACCTGGCCGATGCGGGTGTTCTTCGGCAGGCTGATCGAGCCTGTCTCCGACGGGAAATCGCCGGTTATCGCCTTGAACAGCGTGGTCTTGCCGGTGCCGTTGCGGCCGACAAGGCCGGCCTTGGTGCCGGCCGGCAGGGTCAATGAGGCATGATCGAGAAGCAGCCGCCCCGCCATGCGCAGCGTAAGGTCGTTGATGATAAGCATAGCGGGCTTTTGCACGGGAGATCGGCGCTTCGCAAGAGCCAGCGCCCGGACGAGGCCTGCCGCGCTCCGCGAGCGTTCAACAAAAAGCCCGATGGACTGGAACCAGTCGCCGGCCAAAGCGTTGGGAAGCCCGTGATCCGCTATCTCGCCCTCGCCTTCATCTTCTTCCAGGTCGCCACGACAACCGCGCTGGCGACGCAGGTGGTTCTGTTCGAGAGCGAGACCGCTCCGATTGCTCTTCCAGTTGAATCGACAAGCGGGGCACCGACACAGCCAATCTCCCCCGTGGTGAGGCGCGCGACGGAACACCTGCTGATCCAGATCGAAAGCGGGAACTCCGGCCGTCGCCCCTTGAATGACTGAGAGGCTGGCTGGGCAGCGCCCACCGCCGCGCCGGGCATCTCCACACAAGCAGTGAAATCGTTCACTCCCGGCTTTCGCCCGCCGGTCATACATTGCTTGCCACGTCACAGATTTGGCGTTGATCGCCGCTATTGCCTCAACCTATGCTGGCACAGGCGCCGGGGCCGTTTCAAACAGAGGGCAGACGATATGTCGGGCAAGACCTCGCTCCTTTCGGCCTCGCTGGCGGCCACGATTTTCGCGATCGCGGCCGGCCTGTTTCTCACCATGCCCGCCGCCCGCGCGGCAGCCGTCGACTGCGCGGCGGCGAAGACGCAGGCCGACCTTGCCACCTGCACGACCGCGAATGCCGCTTCGGCCGACGCAGGGCTCAACGCTGTCTACAAGGCGCTGGCGGCACGTCTCGCTCCCGCCGACCTGAAGCGCCTGCGTGACGCGCAGCGCGCCTGGATCCCCTTCCGCGACAAGGAATGCGCCTTCCGCACCCAGCCCTATGCCGATGGCTCGGTCTATTCGAGCCTGGTCGGGGTTTGCAAGGCGGAGTTGACCAAGGCGCGACTGGCGCAGTTGCAGCACCAGTTGCAATGCCCGGAGGGCGATCTCTCCTGCGTGCCGCAAAGCAGCGGCAATGCCGCGCCTGCGAAGGCCGCGCCTGCGACGGCCAAGGCCGCGCCTGCGAAACCTGCCCCTAGCCAGAACGACACGCGGCCATGCGTGCAATCCGCCGGCAAGGCGAAGTCGGACCAATATGTCTCGCAATGCGTCCAGGTTTCGCCGGCGACCAACCCGCCCTGCAATGGCCAGAACGCATGCAGCATGATGATCGACGAGATCAAGCGCGGCTGCGCCATGATCGGCAACGACAATCCGCCGGCCTTCTGTTCCGCGTATAAGGGGTGAGAGAAGCGCCCGCCCTGCCGGGCTGCCGCTCGGCACCGGCTTTCCCGGCGGGGAAATCAGCCAGGCCAAGCGGACGAACCACAAGTTCAGCTTCGGCTTATATTTAAGCGTTGCGCGGCGTTACCATGAAGAAAGGGCCAGAATCTGCGGGGCCGGCCGTTGTGCTTGTCGAAAATCGATTTCAGTTTTCCTTGCGAACTGCAAATCTGTGAGCGCGCCGTGAGTCGTGCGTGAGCGCCAATGAAGAACTTGGCCCCAACAATAACTCGGCCCCAACAATAACTCGGCTATGTCAGGAGCTCACGATGGGCGAAGCGGTCAACGATCTGCGAACGCTGAAATATGTGGCGGAAATCGCGCGCAGGCTGGCGAAGATGCTCTCGCGCACGCGCTACCAGATGCTCGTCTATCTTCTTGAAATGACCGCCGTCGAAGCGGACAGCCTCACCGCCGAGCGGGACCCCGACCGCCACGACGAGAGCAAGCCGCCCCGTAACTGATGCCGGGTGTTCGGCGCGTTTACGGAAACCAGTCACGCGGCGACGCAACATGCCGAGAGCGGTCCGAGGGCCGCGCCATGACGATGGCGCGGCGTCACTCATTGCCTCAGGCAGCAGCTAAAGCGCGTCGCATGTCTTGATCCCGAAACCGGTTCCCACTTTCGGGAGACATGCTTTAGGTCCGGCCTCAGGCCTTGCCCTTGCGCTTGCCTTTGCCCGCGTCACCGCCGGCCGGCTTGCGGCCGAGGCCGGAAGATTTGGCCAGCGCCGAGCGGGTCGCCGAATAGCTGGGCGCCACCATCGGATAATCGGCAGGCAGGCCCCATTTGGCGCGGTATTCGTCCGGCGTCAGGTTGTGATCGGTCGCAAGGTGGCGTTTCAACGACTTGAACTTCTTTCCGTCTTCCAGGCAGACGATGTGATCCGGGAAGACGGAACGCTTCGGGTTTACGGCGGGCGTCAGCGCCACCGCCTCCTTGACGACACTGCCGCCGGCGAGCTTGCGCACCGACGCGCTGACGCTGGCGATCAGATCAGGCAGGCCGGAAGCAGGGAGCGGATTGTTGCCGACATAGGCGGAGACAATGTCGGCGGTCAGTTCAATTGCGGTCTTATCGTCGATGTTGGACAATTTTTTCACCTTCTGCCGGCCCTCAAATCGCCAGCTCGTTTTTAAGACTTTTGTCGGTGTATCGAATTGGACCTGTCCCCCAACGGACCGTCCAGAGTCAGTAAAGCTACGCGACTCAATACCGGGTTATGTTTCTACGCGAGCTGCGAAGGCGCAAGTTAGGATTTCTAATAGCTATAACAGATGCTTTATAGAACCGACGGTCCGGCAGGATACGTAGAACCTCCGGTTGCACTGGGTCGGCCAAGGAAGTTGCTGAAAAATCGAAGTTCAGGCCAAGTCCGGCCACGGCAATGACAATCCGCCGGCTGGATGTGGGCCTTTCGCGATTCGCCGGCGCCAGGGCAAATCGCTCATTTGACGGCGACGCCGCGCCTGACATCCGCCGAAGGGCTGTCCGACAGGATTTCCAGCACGCGTTTCCAGCGCGCGCAGCGGCCAAAGTCCTTTTGCTCAATAGCCTTTTCCGCCTTCATGGCCGCATAGAGCGGCGCTTCCGCGCCAAATTCCCTGACCAGCCAGTGCGCCTCCTGTCTGGCGCGGCGTTCGTCCTCGTCAACGGGCATTCTGGACATTGTGCGTGGTCTCCGTACCTTCGATGCCGACCGCGAGGCAGCTGCCAATGACGAGGACGGCGCCGGCAACAGCCGTCATCGACAGGCTTTCGCCCGACAGGGTCAGCAGAAACGTGGAAGCGATTGGCGTCAGATAGGCGACGACCGCAATCCTGCCGCCGTGATCGAGCTTGGCCGCGCGCGACCAGAAATAGTAGCCGAGCCCCATCGGGCCGGCGCCGAGATAGAGGCCTAGCAGGAGATGCCCACCGGTCAGGCGTCCGGCGCCGTCATGCAGGCACCAGGCAAAGGTGAGCGCGACGCCGATCAGCGCCGAGGGCAAAAGCAGACGTTCCGGCGGCACGCCAAGGCGGCCGACGGTAAGCGAGTAGAAGGCCATGCAGAGCGCCGAGCCGAAAGCGGCGAGATAACCGACAACGCTGCCGCCTTCGAACCAGGTCTGCGCGCGCCCTCCGGAAATGACCAGCGCCACGCCGGCGAAGCCGACAGCCGCGGCCAGGCCAAGCAACAGTGGACGGCGCGGCCGGCCCAGCAGAATAGCGGCCGCGGCGGTCATCAGCGGCCAAGTATAGGCGACGAGGTTCGCCTCGATGACCGGCATCGAGGCGAAGCCGATATATTGCAACACCATGGTGCCGACCAGCCCCAGGAAGCCGACGGCATAGGCGGCAAGCGAGACTCTTTCTTTCTCCCCTTGTGGGAGAAGGTGGATCGGCGCGGAGCGCCGAGACGGATGAGGGGTGTTGGAAGAAACTCCAGCGTCGGCGATCCGTCCAGCACCCCTCATCCGACCTCGCTTCGCGAGGCCACCTTCTCCCACAAGGGGAGAAGGGAAAAGTCGGATCAGCGCAAACACGACGGCCGCCCCGCAAAATTGGAGGAACTGCACTTGCGATACCGGATAGAGGGCAAGCAGCGTCTTGCCGACCAGGGCGTTGGTCGCCCACAGCGCCACGGCGCCGAGGGCGAAGGCCAGCGCCGCCGCCGGGGCGGCGCTGGGATGGTCTCGACAGTCCGCCACGGCCGGGCCGAGGCTCAGCGACGCTGGGCGCGGCTGGCGCTCGACCGGATCGTTGGTCACTACCAAGACTCCCTTGCTCCGCCGGAAACCGGCTCCGCGGCGGGCTGCGGCATGGGATGCTCCTCGGCATGGCGGCGATAGGCGGGCAGCTGGTTGGTCCAGACATCCTCGGCCAGCTCGTTCACCCAGGCACGGTCATGGTCATTGTCGGCGGCGAGGTAAAACATTCGGTTATCGTCGACATACGGCTTGGTCGCCGAGCGCTGGTTGAGCACCAGCGTGACGCGCTCGCCGAGCTGGATCGGCGCGGTGCGGTGGAGCACGCCCAGGAACTGGCCGAGCGTGGCGTAGTTCATCTTGTGGTCGATGCGCATGACCTTGTTGCGCGGCAGGTCGCGGCCGGATTCCAGGATCGAGCGGCCGGTCTCGGAATCGTCGCAATAGATCTCAAGATGACCGCCGATGAGAGGGTCGCTGATCGACAGCGGGATCAGCTCCGTCACCGGGACGCCGTCGCAATGCCATTCGACGGCGCCGTCCCTCGGGTTCATGAAGGTGACGGTCGAACCGACGATCGACAGTGGATAGGGTTCGAGCTTGGTGCCCATCATGTCGGACAGCCTTTCCAAGCGCAGCTTGTCGTGTAAAAGCTCCTTGATCTCGGGAATATAGCGGTCCGCGCCGGTGATAAAGGTGAGGTCGAGATGTTTGTGAACGGCATGGCTGGCCTTCAGCTTCAGGGCGGCTTCCTCGATCGCGGCAAGCAGAGCCGGGTCGTAACCGTGACGATACTGGGCGACGCCGAAGCCCGACACTTTCCAGGCCGTCTCATGACCAATGATGGCCTCGCGGCTCATTGCACAGCGCAGTTCGGGAATTGTATGGGCGTTCATTGTACTTTCTCCAAGATGGGGGCAACACTTGGTTAACAGTCATTTAAACGCCTACCCCTGTAAATTTAGGAATGCTGGTGGTAGCGTAAGCCCAGCTTAAGGTCGAAACCCCGTGCGTCTGCTCAGTCAGGTCAACCTCAACTCGCTGAAAATCGTGGAAAGCGCCGCGAGGCACAGGAATTTCACACGCGCCGGCGAAGAGCAGTTTATCACCGCTTCCGCCGTCAGCCAGCGCGTGAAGAGCCTGGAGGACCAGCTGCGCTTCAAGATCTTCGAGCGCGGCGGCAACGCGGTGTCGCTGACGCCGGAGGGCGAGACCTATGTGGCGCGCGTGCGCGAGGCGCTGGAACGGATCGTGGCGGCCAGCATGGAGGCCACCGGCCAGTCGCAGGCGCATGTGCTGCGGATCTGCGTGCTGCCGACCTTCGCGGCGCGCTGGCTGTTTCCCAGGCTGATGACCTTCCAGCAGCAATATCCCGACATCGAGATGCGGGTGTCGACATCCTACGCCACGCATGAATTCGCGACCTCGGAATATGATCTCGAGATCCGCTACGGCGACGGCAATTTCCCCGGCCTCACCTCGGAACTGCTGTTCAAGGAAGACCTGACGCCGGTGTGCAGCCGCAAGCTGTTTCACGACGTGCTGGGCGACAAGCCGCTGTCGAAGGTGGTGCCGGAGGACCTGCGCTACTTCACGCTGCTGCATTCGGACACCTGCACGCAGAACTGGCAGTCGTGGCTGGGCTTCGCCGGCGCGAGCTTCGTGCTTGGCGAGACGAGAAGCGTCTATTTCGACAGCTGCATGATGTCCTACGAAGCGGCCAATGCCGGCATGGGCTTCGCCGTCGCCAACCGCGCCTACATGGCAAGCGACATCCGTGCCGAAAGGCTGGTAGCCCCCTTCGCGGTCCACCATCCCAACACGGCGGGCTGGTACTTCGTCAGCCCCATCAAGGCGCTCGGCGCCCGCAAGGTGGAACTGTTCAAGCAATGGATCCTGGCCGAAGCGGCGCTGACGCAGCGCCAACTCGACATGGAGATCACCGGCGGACAGCCGGCACGCGCGGCGGTGGCCTAAGCAGCGCCGCTCGCGCAGCGTCAGGATTTTCCGGGTGTTTCCACTGACTGTAGCCGGCTAGCGCGATCGCACCATGACGCAAGGCCGAGACTCAGCTATGTTGGATTGCGCGGCGGGCCTGATTTTCCCGCTTGGCCGGCGCTATCCAGCTTCCTCCCAAGCAGCGCCGGCCTTCTTCCAGCCCGACGATAACTTGACCTTTAGGGCCGACGATAACCCGACTCGCCCTGCCCTATTGCTTCGGAGGCGTGCCCGGCTGGTCGCCGCCCGTGGTCGATTTCGGCACCGGGTTCTTGTCGACCTGAGGGTTCTGGTTGACTTCGTCGCCCGGCGCCTTGGTGGGTTGCACACTGTTGTCGCAGGCGGCGAGCACGAGCCCTGCCGCAAGAGCCAGCAGCACAGGAAGCTTCATCATGACGACCTCCTCTCGTTCGCCCCTTTCATAAAGGGCAAACGAGGCGATGGCGGTTTGGTTGCGCGTGAGGCGGAACCAACCGGTCCGCGTCCGGTTGAAAGCCAATCAACCGCATGAGGAGACGATGATGATCCGCCTGCTGCTTACCGGCCTTTTCGCCTACACCGCCTATCGCGTCGCCGTGAGGATCATCAACGAGGTGCCTGGCGATGTCGCGCCGCTGGACATGCCGGGCGATGAGAGGCGCAAGTTGCGGCGCCAGTCGGCGGCAATGGGGGTGGAGCCGAAGCGGTAGCGCCCTTGCTCGGCCCACCTTCTTCTACGCCATGCACACATCGTCTGTGACGGCGTGACTGATCGACCTGAGGTTTGATTGCCACGTGGTTCCCCCAATCCGTCGCTGCTTCGCAGCGCCACCTTCCCCCTCCGGAGGGAAAGGAAGGGAGCGTTGCTGGAAGCTCGGCGCTTTTCCTCTACCCCGTCGATCGGGGGAGAGGTGGCTCGGCGAAGCCGAGACGGAGTGGGGGTCGACCAGCGCTCCATAGAGAATGTATGCGCCCACCCACCACCGGCTCAGCCTCCTCTCCGGCCGCTGCGGTCCCCTCCCGGCTCTCCCGCAACGCGAGGAAATTATTGCGAACAAAGCGGAAACGATGCTTGATGGGCGATGAACATCGCCGCTCGTGATTCGTCCTTCGAGACGCCCGCTTATCTTGCCCGGCTGAATGATGAGCAGCGGCTGGCGGTGGTGCATGGCGACGGCAAGGTGGCGGCGCCGCTGCTGGTGATCGCGGGCGCCGGCTCCGGCAAGACCAACACGCTGGCGCATCGCGTCGCCCATCTCATCGTCAAGGGCGCCGATCCGCGCCGCATCCTGCTGATGACCTTCTCCCGTCGTGCCGCGGCCGAGATGGCCAAGCGGGTCGAGCGCATTGCCGGCGAGGTGCTGGGGCGCGACGCGGCGATCATCGGCGACGCGCTGGCCTGGGCCGGCACTTTCCACGGCATCGGCGCCAGGCTGCTGCGCGACTATGCCGAGCAGATCGGCCTCGACCCGGCCTTCACCATCCATGACCGCGAGGATTCGGCCGACCTGATGAACCTTGCACGGCATGAGCTGGGATTCTCGAAAACCGAAAGCCGCTTTCCGACCAAAGGCACCTGCCTGCAGATCTATTCGCGGGCGGTGAACGCGCAGGCGCCACTGGACGAGGTGCTCGGCTCCGCCTTCCCCTGGTGCGCGGCATGGGCGGAGCAACTGAAGGAGCTTTTCGCGGCCTATGTCGAGGCCAAGCAGGCGCAGAACGTGCTCGATTACGACGACCTGCTGCTCTACTGGGCGCAGATGGCGGCCGAGCCGGAAATCGCCGCTCATCTCGGTTCCCGCTTCGACCACGTGCTGGTCGACGAGTACCAGGACACCAACCGGCTGCAGGCTTCGATCCTCCTGGCGCTGAAACCGGACGGCGCCGGCCTGACGGTGGTGGGCGATGACGCGCAGTCGATCTATTCCTTCCGCGCCGCGGAAGTGCGCAACATCCTCGATTTCCCGAAACAATTCGCGAAGCCCGCCGAGATCGTCATGCTGGAGCGCAACTACCGCTCGACCGAGACGATCCTGGCAGCCGCCAACAGGGTGATCGGCGAGGCCAGCGAACGCTTCACCAAGAATCTGTGGACCGAGCGCCGTTCCTCGCACAGGCCGCAGCTGGTCAGCGTACGCGACGAGGCCGAGCAGGCGAATTATGTCTGCCAGGCGATCCTGGCCGAACGCGAGGCCGGCACGGCGCTGAAGGCGCAGGCGGTGCTGTTTCGCACCTCGAGCCACAGCGGGCCGCTGGAGGTGGAGCTGACGCGTCGCAACATCCCCTTCGTCAAGTTCGGCGGCTTGAAATTCCTCGACGCCGCGCATGTCAAGGACATGCTGGCGATGCTGCGCTTCGCCGAGAACCCACGCGACCGCGTCGCCGGTTTCCGCGTGCTGCAGCTGATGCCGGGCATCGGGCCGTCCGCCGCCTCGCAGATCGTGGATGCCATGGCGACGTCGCTCGACGAGACGCTCGGCCTTGCCCGCTTCCGGCCGCCGCAGCGCGCCGCGCAGGATTGGCCGGTGTTCCTCGACATCTATAGCGGCCTACGCGCCGGCGCCAAATGGCCGGCCGACCTCGAACGGATCAGGCTCTGGTACGAACCGCATATGG
>NZ_RZSB01001249.1:0-899 GCF_004023285.1 Mesorhizobium sp. M2A.F.Ca.ET.067.02.1.1 | reverse complement strand
AGTTGGGACAGCTTCAAGGACTTCACCTTCGGCCTCGCCGACGAGCAGTCGAGCGAGCCGACCGTGACGCCCCTCGCCAATCTTCCGATCGTTGGCGACGACGGCAAGGCGACCTTCCCGATCACCATCGACCAGTTGCCGTCGACCACCAAGCTGATCAACGCCAAGGTCACGGTGCGCATGCGCGAAGCCGGCGGCCGCGCCGTCGAGCGCTCGCTCGATATCGGCGTTCGGCCGCAGCGCGATGTCATCGGCATTCGCCCGGATTTCGAAGGCGATGAGGTGCCGCAAGGCGGAACGGCCAAATTCAGCATCATCGCCGTCGATCCGAACGGCGAGCGCGAGGACCTGAAAGGCGCCCAGTGGTCGCTGGTCAAGGTCGAGCGGAACTATCAGTGGTACCGTTCCAACAATTCCTGGAACTACGAGGCGGTCAACCTCACCAAGGCCGTCGCCAATGGCTCGGTCGATCTGAAGGCCGATGGCGAGGCGACCGTGTCGCTGCCCGTCGACTGGGGCCGCTACCGTCTCGAGGTCGAGACGGCTGACCCGGATGGTCCGGCGACCAGCTATGAATTCGACGCCGGCTGGTACGTCGCCTCGACCACCACCGAGACACCCGATGGGCTGGAGATCGCCCTCGACAAGGACAGCTACGCCACCGGCGAAGTCGCCAAGCTGAAGATCTCGCCGCATTTTGCCGGCGAACTTCTGGTCACGATCGGCGCCGAGAAGCTGTTGAAGACCGTCACCGCTTCGGTGCCGGCCGGCGGCAGCACTGTCGACATTCCGGTCGGCGAAAACTGGGGCGCCGGTGCCTATGTCACGGCGACCTTGTTCCGGCCCGGCGACGCGCAGGAATCGCGCATGCCGGCCCGCGCCATCGGCATCCAGTGGCT
>NZ_RZSB01001248.1:0-901 GCF_004023285.1 Mesorhizobium sp. M2A.F.Ca.ET.067.02.1.1 | reverse complement strand
ATGCCGAGGCCCTAGCCGCCAGCGAGGACTTCGCGGCCCGGACCGGCGCCCTGCAGATCCACGCCTTCAACCAGGAGGAAACGCTGCTCGGCCAGGGCACGCTCGGCCTGGAGATCGAGGCCGACCTGCCCGCGATCGACACGCTGCTGGTTGCCGTTGGCGGCGGCGGCCTGATCGGCGGCATCGCAGCGTGGTTTTCGGGGCGCATCCGCATCGTCGCCATCGAGCCCGAGGGCGCGCCGACGCTTTATCGCGCTCTGGAGGCCGGTGAGCCGGTCGATGCCCCGGCAGAAGGCATTGCCGCCGATTCGCTGGCGCCGAAGCGCGTCGGCGAGATGATGTTTCCGATCGCGGAAGCCTTCGTCGAGCGCTCTATCCTGGTCAGCGACGACGACATCATAGCTGCGCAGAAGGCGCTGTGGGACCGCGTGCGAATCATCGCCGAGCCGGGTGGCGCAGCGGCCTTCGCCGCCATGCTTTCCGGGCGCTATGTGCCGGCGGAGGGCGAGCGCGTGGCGGTCCTGGTCTGCGGTTCCAACACGAATCCTGGCAATTTCTGATCATAACCCGGCAAAACCGCTTCACGTTTTTGGAACCCGCCTCGCCTTTGCCGTGTTTGCTGGTATCCTTCTGGTGATGACGTCCGGGCTGTTACGCCCGGGCAGGAAGGGCCGATGACGGAACGACCCATTTCCAGCGGCGAACGCGGCCTGGCCTTGCGCTTGGCGCTCAGCCGGTTGGCGACGCGGGCCTCGATGGTCTTCGAGCGCGGCTGGCCGCTCGTGCTGCCGCTGTTGATCGCCATCAGCCTGTTTCTCAGCTTTTCGTGGTTCGGCCTGTTCCCGCGTCTGCCCGACGTCGCGCGCATCGGCCTCTTGATCCTGTTCGCCCTGTCCGGGGT
>NZ_RZSB01001247.1:0-904 GCF_004023285.1 Mesorhizobium sp. M2A.F.Ca.ET.067.02.1.1 | reverse complement strand
TTCCTGCTCACCTCGGACCAGACCTACGAGCGCAAGATCAAGGAGATGATCCTGGCCTTCCGCATCGAGCAGGCCTATTCCAAGGACCGCATCCTCGAACTCTACCTCAACGAAATCTTCTTCGGCTTCGGCGCTTATGGCGTCGCGGGTGCCGCGCTCACCTATTTCGACAAGTCGGTCAACGAGCTGACGGTCGCGGAAGCCGCCTATCTCGCCTCGCTGCCCAAGGGCCCGAACAATTATCACCCCTTCAAGCATGCTGACCGCGCGATCGAGCGCCGCAACTGGGTCATCGACCAGATGGTCGAGAATGGCTACGTCACCCGCGAGGAGGGCGCCAAGGCCAAGGCCGAGCCGCTTGGCGTGACGCCGCGCCGCAATGGCTCCTATCTGTTTGCCGGCGAGTATTTCACCGAGGAAGTCCGCCGCCAGATCATCGCCCGCTACGGCGAGAACGCGCTCTATGAGGGCGGCCTGTCGGTGCGCACCACGCTCGATCCGAACATCCAGCTTATCGCCCGCAAGTCGCTGCAGAACGGCCTGCTCAAATACGACATGCTGCGCGGTTACCGCGGTCCGGTCACGCATATCGACATTTCCGGCGACTGGGGCGTGCCGCTCGGTAACGCGAAGGGCCTAGAGGACGTGCCGGAATGGAAGCTTGCCGTTGTGCTCGATAGTTCGGCGGACGGCCTGACCATCGGCATCCAGCCGACGCGCCAGGTCTCCGGCGAACTGGTCAAGGACCGCGTCCAGGGCACCGTCAGCAAGGACGACATGGGCTTTGCCATGCGCCATTTCGTCAACGGCAAGTCCGTCAGGGCGAAGTCTCCGGCGGAAGTGCTGGAGCCCGGCGACGTCGTCTTCGTGCAGAAGAACGAAGGTTCCGACAACACCTATATGC
>NZ_RZSB01001246.1:0-907 GCF_004023285.1 Mesorhizobium sp. M2A.F.Ca.ET.067.02.1.1 | reverse complement strand
CCCGGTGCTTGGCGGGCTGATGCAGCCGCGGGCCGGCACGGCCCGGCACGACGCGGTCGCCTGGGGCTATGCGCGCGGCGCCGACCGCCGCGGCGTCGACGTCATCGAGAATTGCGAGGTCACCGGCTTCCTGCGCGACGGCGGCCGCGTCACCGGCGTTTCGACGACGCGTGGCGAAATCCGCGCCAAGAAGGTCGCACTTGCCGTTGCCGGCAGCACCGGTCACGTCATGCAGCTTGCCGGCATTTCGCACATGCCGATCGAAAGCCATGTGCTGCAGGCCTTCGTCTCGGAATCGCTGAAGCCGGTCATCGATACCGTTCTCACGTTCGGCATGGGCCACTTCTACATTTCGCAGTCCGACAAGGGCGGCCTCGTCTATGGCGGCGACCTCGACGGCTACAACAGCTACGCCCAGCGCGGCAGCCTGCCGATCGTCGATGAGGTGATGAGCGAGATGCTGGCGCTGTTCCCGGGTCTCGCCCGGGTGCGCATGCTGCGTTCCTGGGGCGGGCTGTGCGACATGACGATGGACGGCTCGCCGATCATCACCACCGGCCCGTTGCCGGGCATGTATCTCAATTGCGGCTGGTGCTACGGCGGCTTCAAGGCGACGCCCGCCTCGGGCTGGTGCTTTGCCTATACCATCGCCAAGGACGAGCCGCACGAGTTCAACGCGCCCTTCACGCTCGACCGCTTCTATCGCGGCTTGATCATCGACGACAAAGGCCAGGGCGCGAACCCGCGGCTGCACTAGGGAACCATGATCCCAAAAAAAGGGAACCGGTTTTTGGAAAAGATCATGGTTGAACAAGAAGATACAAGAAAATGCTGATCACCTGTCCCTATTGCGGGCCGCGCGATGTCATCGAATTCACCTATCAGGGCGACGGCAACCGTCAGCGGC
>NZ_RZSB01001245.1:0-907 GCF_004023285.1 Mesorhizobium sp. M2A.F.Ca.ET.067.02.1.1 | reverse complement strand
GTCCGACCTCGAACGCGTGGTCGAGGCGACGGGGCTCGACCGCTTCACATTGCTCGGCCTGTCGCAGAGCTGCGCGGTTTCGATCGCCTACGCCATCCGCCATCCCGAGAAAGTATCGGGCATGATCCTCTATGGCGGTTACGTCAAAGGCTGGCGGGCGCGGGGCGACGCCGGCGAGATCGCGACACGCGAGGCCGTGGCGACGCTGATGCGCGAAAGCTGGGGCAAGCCGAACCCGATGTTCCGCCAGGCCTTCTGCTCCATGTTCATCCCCGGCGCCACCCACGAGCATTTCGCCTGGATGGACGATCTGATGCTGCGTACTGTCTCCCCCGACGATGCCTGGCGCCTGCAGAGCGCCTTTTCAGTGATCGATGTCAGCGATTTGCTGGAAAAGGTGAAGGTGCCGACGCTGGTGCTGCACGCGCGCGACGACAACGTCGCTCCCGTCGAATCCGGGCGCACCATGGCCGCGGGCATTCCCGGCGCGCGTTTCATCGAGCTCGAAAGCCAGAACCACATCCTGCTCGAAGGCGAACCCGCCTTCGAGGAGTTCATAGACCACGTTCGCGCTTTCATCGCCGAGACGGCGGGCAGGTAAGCGGATACGCGAAGTCCTCAACCCTTGGCGAGCGGCACGGTGAAAACCGTCGCGGTGCCGGTGAGGCAAAGCTCGCCGGCTTCGTTGCGCACCGACGTCTCCAGCTTCGTGATCGGCTTGTCGGCGCGCACCTCCTTGACCTCGACGCGGCCGGTGATCAGCTCGCCGACGCCGACCGCCTTGACGAATTTCCACGACACTTCGAGGAACACCGAACCGGGGCCGGGAAGGTCCTCCGCCACCACCGCGTTCAGGATCCCGGAGGTGACGCCGCCCTGCACGATGAGCTTGCCGAACACCGAGGCC
>NZ_RZSB01001244.1:0-913 GCF_004023285.1 Mesorhizobium sp. M2A.F.Ca.ET.067.02.1.1 | reverse complement strand
TACATGTTCCGCATGCGCGGCGAGGCGCATATGTGGTCGCCTGATGCGGTCGCTACCTTGCAGCATGCCGTGCGCCAGGGCTCCTGGGACACGTTCAAGGAGTATTCGGCGCAGATCGACAGCGCGACCGCGCGGGCGCAAACCATCCGCGGTCTGTTCAAGATCAAGCTGGCCGAAGCAACCGGCCGCAAGAAGGTCGCGATCGAGGACGTCATGCCGGCGGCCGAGATCGTCAAGCGCTTCTCGACCGGGGCGATGTCCTTCGGCTCGATCTCACGCGAGGCGCACACCACGCTGGCGCGCGCCATGAACCAAATCGGCGGCAAGTCGAACACCGGCGAAGGTGGCGAAGAGGCCGACCGCTATCTGCCGCTGCCCGGCGGCGGCAAGAACCCGGAACGTTCGGCGATCAAGCAGGTCGCTTCGGGACGGTTCGGCGTCACGGCGGAGTATCTGGTCAATTCCGACGTCATGCAGATCAAGGTGGCGCAAGGCGCCAAGCCCGGCGAGGGCGGCCAGCTGCCTGGTCACAAGGTCGACGCCACCATCGCCAAGGTCAGGCACTCGACGCCGGGCGTCGGCCTTATCTCGCCGCCGCCGCATCACGACATCTATTCGATCGAGGACCTGGCGCAGCTGATCTACGACCTGAAGAACGTCAATCCGGCAGCCGACGTCTCGGTCAAGCTGGTGTCGGAAGTCGGCGTCGGCACGGTCGCGGCGGGCGTCGCCAAGGCGCGCGCCGACCACATCACCATCTCCGGCTATGATGGCGGCACCGGCGCTCCGCCGCTGACCTCGCTCAAGCATGCCGGCAGCCCGTGGGAAATGGGCCTTGCCGAGACGCATCAGACGCTGGTGCTCAACGGCTTGCGCAGCAGAGTCGCGCTGCAGGTCGATGGCGGGTTGCGCA
>NZ_RZSB01001243.1:0-913 GCF_004023285.1 Mesorhizobium sp. M2A.F.Ca.ET.067.02.1.1 | reverse complement strand
CCACCAAATGGTCGGGCAGGACCATTTCGAGCGCGCCGCGCCGCAGGCTCTGGCCGGCAAGCCAGGTCGGCAGGAAGGCGATGCCGCAGCCGGCGAGCGCGGCGTCCAGCATCGGCTCGCCGTGGCCGAGCACAAGCCGCGCCTTGGGCACGAAGGCGGCGAGACGGCCGGCGCTGTCGCGGATGGCCAAGGGTCGGACGACGCCTTCGCGTCCATAGCCGATGACGCTGTGCCGGGCGAGGTCTTCGATGGATTGCGGCCGGCCATGCCGCTCGAGATAGGCTGGGGACGCGCAGATCGCCGAGCGCTGGGCATATATGCGGCGCGCCGCAAGCGACGATGAATCGTCGAGGTCGCCCATCCGCACGGCCAGGTCGATGCCTTCCTCGATCAGGTCGACGCGCCGGTCGTTGAAGGAGATCTCGATCATCAGGTCCGGGAACCGATTGGAGATGTCGAACAGCACCGGCGCGACGCAGCGTCGGCCGAAGGCGAGCGGTATATCGACCCGAAGCTTGCCCGACGGGACCTGCCGGCGCGAGGCGAGCAAGGCTTGGCCGGCCTCGATCTCGGCAAGCGCCCGCGCGCAGGATTCGTAGTAGCTCATGCCTTCGCTGGTCGGGCTGAGGCTGCGCGTGGTGCGGTTGAGCAGGCGCACACCCAGCCGCTGCTCCAGTTGCGCGACCGACTTGCCGATCGCCGACTTCGTCACATGCAGCCGCGCGCCGGCGCCGGTGAAGCTGCCGGCTTCGACGGTGTTGACGAATGCGACGACGCCCTGGAGGTCAGCCGGGTCCATATCGAATTCCCTATTGTAGATTTCAGCTCTTCAATTTGTTGCCGAATATCCCGCATCGGAGCACTATTTCCATAGTCGGATCGCATAAATCTCTCGCGCACCATCAACCAAGGC
>NZ_RZSB01001242.1:0-915 GCF_004023285.1 Mesorhizobium sp. M2A.F.Ca.ET.067.02.1.1 | reverse complement strand
ATCTGGTACATGACATAGTCGCGGCCGCGCCCGCCGGCTCCAGCGGCAATTTCGCGCTCGGCGGCAACGATCCGACGCGCGGCCGCGACTATGTCATGTACCAGATCTCCGGCGGCAATTTCGCGCTCGGCGGCAAGGATGGCGCGCCGAACAGCGTGACCGTGTTCCGGGGCGGCGAAGCGCATGTACCGCCGCATCTTTCCAAGGAGCAGGACATCGCGCTCAAAGCCGGCGACCGCGTGCGGGTCGGCACGCCAGGCGGTGGCGGCTATGGCGATCCGCGCGAGCGTGACGCGAAGCAGGTCGCCGAGGATGTCAGGCTTGGGTACTATACGGCCGAGCAGGCCAGGGAGATGTTCGGAGTTGTTCCTTCAGCGGAAGGATCGGCAATCGACCGGACCGCGGCGCCTGAGAAGCACGGATAGAGGCGCCGGCGGGACAGCGCCCCCCTCTGGCCTGCCGGCCATCTCCCCCACAAGGGGGGAGATCAGACGTCACGATCGCTTTCGCCAATCACCAGCGTTGGAGAAAGATGCCAGCGCCGAAACCGCCAATCTCCCCCCTCGTGGGGGAGATGTCCGGCAGGACAGAGGGGGGCGCGAAGGATCGCTTGCGCTGATCACGGATCGAGTACGCTCTACGCCAGCTTCGCCAGCAGCCGCAGGAACGTCGCGGCCTCCTTCGCCGTCAGCGGCGCCAGCGTTTCCTCGGTGATGGCGCGCGCAAGCGGGATCAGCCGCTCGATCGCCTCGCGGCCTTCCGCCGTCAGATTGACCAGCAGCCGCCTCTTGTCGACCTCGTGCTTGGAAACCTCGACGAGGCCCCGCGCCTTCAGCCGGTCGATGACGCCTTTCACGGTGGCGGCATCCATGGCGATCAGCGTTCCGAGCTGGTTCTGCGAAGTCTCGCCGATGT
>NZ_RZSB01001241.1:0-915 GCF_004023285.1 Mesorhizobium sp. M2A.F.Ca.ET.067.02.1.1 | reverse complement strand
CGTGAGCGACCCTACACCGCGAATAGTTGCGACCAACGGCATCCGCCTTAACATCGCGGAGCACGGAGACGGGCCCCCGGTGCTGTTGTGCCACGGCTTTCCCGAATCCTGGTATTCCTGGCGCCATCAGTTGAGCGCGCTTGCGGCGGCGGGCTTTCACGCCGTCGCCCCCGACATGCGGGGCTATGGCAAGAGCGATCGGCCGGAGGCGATCGACCAATACACGCTCTTTCATCTGGTCGGCGACATGGTGGGCCTTCTCGACGCCCTTGAAGCTCCCAGCTCCGTCATCGTCGGCCACGACTGGGGCGCGGTCGTCGCCTGGCATGCGGCGCTGCTGCGACCGGACCGCTTCCATGCCGTCATCGGCCTCAGTGTGCCGTTCCGGCCGCGCGCCAACGCGCGCCCGACCAGCCTCATGCCGCGAACGGCGGAGTCCCAGTTCTACCAGCTCTATTTCCAGCAACCCGGCATTGCCGAGGCGGAGCTGGAACGAGACCCGCGGGCCACGGTGCGCGCCATGCTTTACGCGGTGTCGGGAGACGCTTCGGACGGCGGCGCCGGAATCGCCATGGTCCCGCGCGGCGGAAGCCTCCTGCAAGCAGCCGAGGTTCCTGCAAGCCTGCCGCACTGGCTCAGCGAAAGCGACATCGATTTCTACGCCGGCGAGTTCCAGCGCGCCGGCTTCGCCGGAGGTCTCAACTGGTACCGCAACATCGACCGGAACTGGGAACTGATGGCGCCCTTTGCGGGCGCGCGGATCAAGGTTCCCGCGCTCTACATGGCAGGCAATCGCGACCTGGTGGTCGCCTTCCCCGGCATGGATCAACTGTTGGCCAATCTCAGGAACTTCATCCCGCAAATCCGCGATACGCTGATGCTGCCCGGCTGCGGGCATTGGACCCAGCAGGAGCG
>NZ_RZSB01001240.1:0-921 GCF_004023285.1 Mesorhizobium sp. M2A.F.Ca.ET.067.02.1.1 | reverse complement strand
ATCATAGAGCGAGCCTTCGCTCATCACCCGGTCGACGCCGAGCGCCAGCTGCTCGACGATCTGGTCGAGGCGCAGCGCCGGCACCGAGCGGTCGCCGCGGCGGCGGTCGGCCAGCAGGCGGTGGGCATTGGCAATGGCGGCTTCGCCACCTTTCACCGCGACATACATGTCATGCCTCCATCGACTTGATGCGGGTGGTGCGCGGCAGGCAGGCGAGGCTGCCTGGCGCTGCCAGGATGATGTCGACGCCGCGCGGGAAACGCTGGTTGTTCTGCTTCCACTGCTCGACGAAATGGCGCGGCATGCCCGGAGGCGCGATCATCGACGTTTTTTCGATCCCGGGGCCCTCAAGCAGCAGCGACGGGCCCGAAGCGAGGTCGTCGACCAGGAGGATCAGCGTCGTCGAGCGGTCGGGGTATTCCTGCGTGCCTTGCGCAAAACCGTCTAGCGCGGCCATCTCCTTCGGATTGGCGATCAGGGCGAAATGCGCGTCGGCCGGCGTGTTGGCCAAGGGCGCGCCGGTGTGGAAGCCGAGCCAGGCCTTGACCGAAGCTTCCGCCTGCAGCGGCGGATCGAGCCAGAGCGGGGTGTCATTGTCGCAGAGCGAGAGCGCCACGGCCCCGGCCGTCGCCGACAATGGCGCCGGCGGGCGGGTGAGTTGCGGCAGGGCCTGCACGGAGCCTGGGCGCGCCATCGCGTCCATGATGGCGCGGAAGACGGTTTGCGCGTTGAAGACTGGCTCGGCGAAGCCGCCGTCGATCGATTGCGTGGCGATATCCATCAGTCCTCTCCGCGCACCATGGTGAAGAAATCCACTTTCGTGGCCGCCGTCTCGACGCGCCGCGTCTCGCGCGCCGCATCGAGCGCCGCGCGCAAAGGCGCGGCGAGCTTCGTCTCGACTGCTTCACGCTGCGGCGGGTC
>NZ_RZSB01000123.1:0-10767 GCF_004023285.1 Mesorhizobium sp. M2A.F.Ca.ET.067.02.1.1 | reverse complement strand
CTTGAGCAGCGCCGGCAGCGCCTCGACCGCATGCTGGTATGGCAGCAGATAGTTTTTCTCGCCGGTCAGCAGATAGCCGCGCTGGCCGGTCTCGGCGTCCTGGGCGAGCGAAAGCAGGCTCGAGAGCGTTTGCTGGGCTTCAATTGCTTCACGGCTGGCGTCGCGGTCGGCGATCTGCGCTTCGGCGAGAATGGCGCGCGCGGTTATGATCAGCGCGACAACGGCAAAGCCGGCAAGAAGCGGAAGCGCTTGCCATCGCAGGGCGCGTCGCAGTCGGACGATCATTGCTTTGCGGGGGCCTGAGGAAATCGTGAAATTCGCCAAGTGGTAGGCGGCGCTGAAGCGCAAAGCAATAGCCAAGTCCAGCGGGCGTTGATCGCAACAGCCCCGGCGGAACCTGCCTATGTCAAACTTTAATGACGGCGGCCTTCGGCCAATGCAGAGTACAGGATTGAGCCACGGCGACGCTGTGGTCGATCGGAGGCTGTCGGGTACCGCTAGAGCAATTCCAGGAAAAGTGTGAGCGGTTTTCCGTCCGGAATTGCGTAATAACAAGGAGATAGAGCGGTTCGCCGTTTCCGTGAAACGGTGAAACGCTCTAGCTGCCGCGCCCGCTGCATTCGAGACAGGCGACGCTGTGTCCTGGGCAGTTAATCCGGTGGGTGCCCTCCGGACAGCAATGGCCGTTCGAGCTCAGCCAGCGCGCGCAAACGAAGACTTTTTTGGCTCCCTGACAGCGGGGACATTCCTGCGGACGCATCAATTCCTCCCGCGATAGGACGCGATGTTCCGCTTCAACGACCGTGTTCATCCGTTTCGTCCCCCAACGCCTGGATTTTCGGTCAGATATGTTAATTCACCGTTCTTTACATTAGGGTTTATGAATGTGAAAGCCATGAAAGCGTCATCACGCTTTGCTGCGCTTGCACGCTTTCCCTTTCCGCCGCCCTTGTTAAATGTGAGGCCGACCCGTCCTCCGGCCGATTCTGGCGGACAGGGCAGGCAACGGGAACCTTCTTGCAATGACATGGACCGGCGCGGGCGCGCTCTTCATCCTCGTGCTCACCTATGCCGGCGTCGCCGTCGGCCGCATTCCCGGGCTGCGCCTCGACCGCGCCGGAATCGCGCTGCTTGGCGGTGCCTTTATGATCGCCATCGGCGCGATCAGCATCGAGGATGCCTACAAGGCCATCAATTTCGATACCATCACGCTGCTGCTCGGCATGATGATCGTGGTCGCGCATCTGAAGGTTTCGGGCGCGTTTCGGGCGCTTGGCGGCTTTGCCATCGAACACGCCCATGCGCCCTTCATGCTCCTGGTCATGGTGACGCTGTTGACCGGCGTGCTCTCGGCCTTCCTGGTCAATGACGCGATCTGCCTGGTGATGGCGCCGATCGTCGTTCATGTCACCCGCGTCATCAACCGCAACCCGGTGCCTTACCTCATCGCCACCTGCACCGCCTCGAACTGCGGCAGCGTCGCCACCATCACCGGCAATCCGCAGAACATGGTGATCGGCGCGCTGTCCGGCATTTCCTATCCGGCCTTCACGGTGGCGCTCGCGCCGGTGGCGCTATTCGGCCTGCTCTGCGTCATCGTCATCATACGCATCGTCTACCGCGCGGAATTCTCCCGCCCCGCCGAGCTCAGCCCGGAAGTGTATCGGGGCCGCATGCTGCCCGGACAGGTGCTGAAGGCCACCATCGTCTGCGTGCTGCTGGCGCTCGCCTTCTTCGCCGGCGTTCCCGTCGCCAAGGCGGCGCTGATTGCCGGCGCTTTCCTGTTGGTCACCCGGGCAATCAAGCCTCGGCGCATCTATCGCGAGATCGACGGGCCGCTGCTCTTCATGTTCGCCGGCCTGTTCGTGGTGGTGGCAGGCGCCGAGCGCACGCTGCTCACGCCCGACATGATCGCCTGGGCGAAGAACATCGGCCTCGACGATGTCTGGCGCCTTTCGGGCTTCACCGCGGTGCTCTCCAACATCATGAGCAATGTGCCGGCGGTGCTGGCGCTGCGGCCGTTCATTCCCGGGCTGGAGAACCCGGAGCGCGCCTGGCTGGTCGTGGCGATGAGCTCGACGCTTGCCGGCAATTTCACGCTGCTCGGCTCGGTCGCCAACCTGATCGTCGCCGAGCAGGCCAAGGCTGCCGGCAAGCAGCTTTCCTTTTCCGCTTTTTTCAAGGTCGGCCTGCCGCTGACGCTGGTGACGCTTCTCGCCGGCACCGCCTGGCTGGCCTTGTCCTGAAGAGGCCGCCCCTCGAACGCCTCAATCGACGCGCCGCGAGCGTCCACGATCTAAGCTGCGTGTTTGCCTGCCATCCGCGCCCGTATCAGCGTCGCGGCGGCATGGCCGGCGGCGTTGACGTAGTCGGGATTGTGATGGATCAGCATGCTGGAAAAGGCGCCGTCCATCAAAAGCACGATCTCGCGCGCCAGCATCTTCGCCTGGGCGACATCGTGGCTTGAAAGCGCGCCGGCCAGCCATTTCTCGAAATTGGTCTTGTGGCGTGCTCCCGCCTTCACCGCCGGATGCCCCGGCATCGCCGCCAGCTCGGCCGCCGTGCGCAGGAAGCCGCAGCCCTTCCATTTGGGATGGCGGGCAACCCGCGCTAAGTTGGTGAAGATCGCCTCGACCTTTTTGTCCGCGCCGCCCTCCGCCGCATCGAACCAGCCCGCCATCTGCTCGAGATTAGGCTGGTCGCGTCCATCGAGATAGGCCGCGATCAGATCGTCCTTGCTCTTGAAATGATAGTAGAGCGTGCGCTTGGTAAGTCCTGCCTTCTCGGCCACGGCGTCGACGCTGACGCGGCCGATGCCTTCGGCATAGAAGAGCTTGGTCGCCGCATCGACCAGGCGTTTTCGCGTAGGATTGGTCTTTTCGCTCATCGTGTAAGTATACCGACTAGTGAATATACAAGCAACCGAAAGCCTGCTCCTTATCCCGCCGAACCACCGGAAAAGGAAAAAGCCATGACCGACCTTGTGCTGAGCGAGACGCGCGACCGCGTCGCGATCCTCACCCTCAACCGCCCCGACAAGCTGAATGCGCTGAATTACGCGCTGATCGACCGGCTGCTGTCGCGTCTCGACTTGATCGAGACGGATAATGACGTGCGCGCCGTCATCCTCACAGGGGCAGGGGAGCGCGCCTTTTCCGCCGGCGGCGATATCCACGAATTCTCGTTGAGCGTGGCCGAGGGCACCGATGCGGCGCTGCGCGATTTCGTCATGCGCGGCCAGCGTCTGACGGCGCGGCTGGAGGCGTTCCGCAAGCCGGTGATCGCCGCCGTCAACGGCCTAGCCTTTGGCGGCGGCTGCGAGATCACCGAAGCGGTGCCGCTGGCCGTCGCCAGCGACCGTGCCTTGTTCGCCAAGCCGGAGATCAAGCTTGCCATGCCGCCGACTTTCGGGGGCACGCAGCGGCTGCCGCGGCTTGCCGGCCGCAAGCGCGCGCTGGAGCTGCTGTTAACCGGTGAGACATTCTCCGCCGCTCGTGCCGCCGAGCTTGGCCTGGTCAACCAGGTCGTGCCGCACGAAGAGCTGATGCGGGCGGCCCTTGACCTTGCCCGCCGCATCGTCAGTCATTCGCAGACGGCGGTCGCCAGCATCCTCACAGCGGTGGCGCGTGGCATCAACTCGAGCATAGCGGAAGGCTTGCTGGTGGAGGCCGAGCAATTCGCCCGCGTGGCCCCGACAGCAGACCTGCGCGAGGGCGTGAACGCCTGGATCGAGCGGCGGCAGGCGGTCTATGACGGCTCATGGGCGCATGTCGCCCGGCCGGACAAGGCCACTGGCGCCACGCGGCGTCTCGACCGGGCGGTCCACTTGCCTGGCTGACGCCCTGTCTGAAGCGGCTCGGCTTTTCACTGAAGCGCTGAACCGCTTCAGGTTCCATGCACTTTCAGGCGGAAGACCGTGACCATGGTCCTCGAATTGCTCCTAGGCCACCGCTTTCAACGGCGCCTTGCCTGCCTGCTGCACGCGCGCAGCCGCAGCCAGCAGATCGGTCTGCGTGATCAGCCCAAGTATATGCCGGCCGCCATCGACGATCACCACCGCATGACTGCGCCCGTCGGTCAGTGTCGGCAGCAGGCTCATCGCCGGCATGTCGGGCAAAGCGGTGCTTGCTTTCGACATCACCCCTCCCACCGTGTCGGTCGCTCTCGTCAGCTCGCGCAGGCCGATTGCGCCGGTGAGCCGTCCTTCCGCGTCGACGACCGGCAAGGTGCGGATGTTGTGGTCGATCAAAAGGTTGCGCGCCTCGTCGGCTGAAGCCGTCTCCGGCACCGAGATCACATCGCGGGACATGATGTCCCGGCAAAGCAGCGTGCGCTGCGAGCGCACCATTGCCTGCAGCTCGACCTGGCGCAGCAGCCGCTCCAGGTCATCGCGGTCGATGTCGAAGGTTTCGTCGAGCGCCGAGAGCGCCGCATCGACATCCTCGGGCCGAAACCCGACGCGCTCGGCCGGCGGCCGGTCGGCTGTGCCGTGACTGCTGTTGGCCGGCACATGAACATGGGGATAGTTGCGGCGCGACAGCTTGTGGAAGAGGAAGCCGAGCGCGACCAGGACGGTTGAGTTCAGCGCCACCGGCACAAACGGAAACAGGAAGCCGGCCGCCGCAACCGCCGGCCCGCCGAGCACGCCGGTAAGCGCCGCCGCGCCGCCCGGCGGATGCAATGATCGCGTGAACGACATGGCGGCGATCGCCAGCGCCACCGCAAGGCCGGAGGCGATCACCGTGTCATGCACAAAATGCGCCACCGTCACCCCGACCAGCGCCGAAATCGTGTTGCCTCCGATGATGGACCAGGGCTGCGCCAGCGGGCTCGAGGGAACGGCAAAGAGCAGCACGGCGGAAGCGCCCATCGGCGCCACCAGCATCGCCACAAGCGGGCCGCTGCCCATGGCAAGCCCGCTGATCATGCCGGTGAGCGCGATGCCGATGGTCGCGCCGATGCAGGCGAGCAGCCGCTCGCGAAGCGTCGCTCCGGCGAGGATTGGAACAAAGAGGCGAAACGCCATGGCAGGCCCTGGATCGAATGGGTGGAATTGCGCTGCACGCAATGCCGCTGAAGTCACGGATTTGGAAGCCAAACCAATCCGTATATTCGCGGCCGGAGGGAATATTATTGCGCGGCACGCTGCGGAGGACATGCCGCCAGCGGCCCAGGCTTTGTCAATCGCGTCAAGGCGTTGATGGTTAGCAGTATCCGCTGGGCAACTCGCCGGAAGTCCCCGCTTCGGCTAAGGGTGCGTTGGCGCAGTATAGCGGCGGGCCGCGGCCGGGCAGGGTGGGTTGCGCGCCGGCATTCGGAAGATTGCCGCCAAGCAAGCGAGGCGCCGTGCGCGCCTCGCTCTCCCAGCGCCGGGCCAGGGGGCGGCGGGTTTAGGGGGCCACCCCGATATGGCCCTTCATGTTGGGATGGAAGCGGCAGAAATAGTCGACCTCTCCCGCCGCCTTCAGCGTGACCTTGCCCTTCGACTTTGCCGGGATCATCACATCCCAGCCGCCTTTGACCGTGGCGGTGTGGGCGAGAATATCCTTGTTTGTCCACTCAATCGTGTCGCCAACTTTGGCCTTAACGCTCGCCGGCGAGAACACCAGCTTGTCGATCGTCACCTCGATGGTCGCCGCGAAGGCTGGCGGTGCCATGAGCACCGTCACCAGCATCGACGCAAGAAGCAGCGGCCTCATTTCAGCATGCCGGCGACATGTTCGGCATGCTGCTCATGTCCCTGGAAGATCTTGAGCCCGGTCTCCAGCAGGCTCTTCAACTCGGCATTGCTGGCCGAGGGGATGAGCAGCGTTTCGAGCGCACCGTTGACCTGCTTGTGATAGGCCACTTCGTTCTCGATATAGGCTTTGTCGAACTCGGAGCCCTTGAGCTTCGCCAGCTTGGCGCGCTCCTCCTTGGCAGCCTTGGCCAGCGCCTTGCTGGTGTCATTATCCTCGGGCGTGACCTTCAGCTTCTTCACCAGGTCGAGCGCTTGGCTGTTCACCGCCTCATGGTCGCGCTCCATGTCCTTGGCGAAGGCGACGATCTCCTTGTTCTTGGACGTCTTGATCGCCAGCTTGGCCGCCTCGATGTCGATCGAGCCGGCTGTATAGGCGATGTGGGCGATCTGCGGGTCGGTGGGCTTGTCGGCGGCCAGCGCCAGCGGCGCGTTGCTCATCAGGAAAAGGGCGGCGAGGGCGGCGGTCGGTCGCATGAACATGGCATCTCCTTCGCCCGGCGCATCGGCTTCGGGCTTCATCTGAGGGTTGACGGCCATTGGATGCCGGGAAGCGAGAAACGTTCCCCGGGAAAGTCAGCCTTCGAAACCCAAGCGCTTCATCACCGCCTGCGTCAGCCGCTCGCAGCGCCGGCCGGCGAAGGGGAAGGCGTCGAGCAGCACCGGACCGATCTCGTCGTCCAGCGCCTTGCGCACCAGGGCGCGCGCCCGGTGCAGCCGTGTCTTAACTGTCTCAGGCCGCACGCCCAGAAGGTCGGCCGTTTCCACGATGCTGAGGCCCTCGATGACACGGGCGACGAAAACGCTGCGATAGACATCGGGAAGGCTGTCGGTCGCCCGTTCGACAAGCCCGAGGATTTGTCGCTGCGCCATTGTCCGCTCCGGATCGTCGCTTGGATTGAGGGGAAACGGGATGACCCGCGCCTCCGGGATTTCGGGCATCGCCACCATGCGCTTGCGCTTGCGCAGCCGGCCGAGCGCCTCGTTGATGACGATGCGCGACAGCCAGGTCGACAAAGAGGCCTCGCCGCGAAAGGCGCCGAGAATGGCGAAGGCGCGCATATAGGCCTCCTGCACGATGTCCTCGGCCTCAGCATCGTTGCGCACCACGCCGCGCGCGATGCGGTAGAGCCGCTGATTGTGCGTCTTGATGATGGCACGGCACGCATCCGGATCGCGCGCCAGCGCCCGGCGCACCAGCGCCATGTCGCCGGCCGCTGCCGCGCCGATCCCGGCGGCTTCAATAGCGGGCCTTCTCATCTCGCTCGATCCCCCGGCAGTTTTGCATCCGCAATTGGATGCGCCTGCCGGCAAAAGGTTCCCGAGTTGATTGCGCGGGCTATGCTATCGCTTCGGCCCAGGCATGTCTGCGGCTGCAAATGTGGCGGCCGGCGCCTACTGATCAGCTCGTCACTCGACGGCAGCCGCCGCCGCCAGCCCACGCGCGATGTCGGCCTTGAGGTCTTCGACATCCTCAAGCCCGATCTGCAAGCGGATCAGCGAACCGGCATACGAGCCCTTGGCAAGCGTGCGGTCGCCGAGGAAGACCGGAACGGCGAGGCTCTCATAGCCGCCCCAGGAATAGCCGAGACCGAAGATCTTGAGCGCGTCGAGGAAGGCGTGCTGGGCCTTCTGGCCGCCGCCGTCGAGCACGATCGAGAAGACGCCGCTCGAGCCGCAGAAATCGCGCTTCCAGAGCGCATGGTCGGGATGGCTTTCGAGTGCCGGATGCAGCACCTGCGCGACCGCGGCCTGCTCCTCCAGCCAGCGCGCGATATCGAGCGCGGACTTGCGGTGATGTTCGAGCCGCACCCCCATCGTGCGCAGGCCGCGCAGCACCTGGTAGATGTCGTCGGGTCCCGAACAGCATCCGAGGGTGCAGAAGCCATCATAGAGCTGCTTCCAATATGTCTCGTTGGCCGAAACCAGGCCGAGCAGCACGTCGGAATGTCCGGCCGGATATTTCGTCGCCGCCTGGATCGAGATGTCGACGCCATGGTCGAGTGGCTTGAAATAGAGCGGCGTCGCCCAGGTGTTGTCCATCATCACGATGGCGCCCGCTTCATGCGCAGCCTTGGCGATGGCCGGGATGTCCTGCACCTCATAGGTGTTCGATCCCGGCGATTCGGTGAACACCACCTTGGTGTTGGGCCTGATCAGCGAAGAAATGCCGGCCCCGATGCGCGGCTCGTAATATTCGACCTCGACGCCGAGTCGCTTCAGCATCGTATCGGCGAAGTGGCGCGTCGGGTGATAGACGCTGTCGACGATCAAGAGATGGTCGCCGGCGGCGAGGAAGGCGAGCAGCGGTACCGTCACCGCCGCCAGTCCCGAAGGCACCGCGATGGTGCCGGCCGAGCCTTCAAGCGCGTCGACGGCGAGCGTCAGCGCATCCATCGTTGGCGTGCCGCGCGTGCCGTATGTGTATTTCTGGCTGCGTCCGGCCATCGAAGCGGCATCGGCGTAAAGCACCGTGGAGGCGTGCACGACCGGCGGGTTGACGAAGCCGAAATAGTCGCGCGGGTTGTTGCCGGAATGGGCAAGCAGCGTGTTGGTGCGCATTTCGATGCCGTCTTTACCCATGGTTCGTCGCCAGCCATTTCATGTAAGGGGTCGAATGATGTCAGGGGACAGCCATAAAGCGGCGGCCAAGCCCGCGCAACCGCGCCAGGCCCGCCAAAAGCCCGTCTTCGGCTAGGCCAATCCAAGCCCGCCCGCGCCCAACAAAGCACCGCTATTGCCGAAGCGGATTCGGCCGCCGGCTCATGGATTCGCACCGTTGCAACTTGACTGATTTGTTCGCATGGACTGCCGATTTCATGGGCTCTTGTCCGCAATTCAGGCATTTGCGGCAATTGCTTTTCAAACCTTTGGGGTTTCGGTCATTTCCCTTGACCTCACAGGAATAATCGCCTTCGATGCGTTTCGTGAATGGGAGGCAGCGCATCGGCAACTGATGCGGGTCCGGGAGTGGGCCTGAAGTGGGAGCTGCATTCACAAACGAAAAAAGATCAAGCGTCGCCTGACAGCAGGGGCGCCTGTAACAGAAAAGGGTATGTGGGTCATGAAACACATTGCAATCGGCATTCTTGGCGCCGCCGCGCTCGGGTTCATGGCGTCCGCCGCTTCGGCAGGCACGCTCGATACCGTGAAGCAGAAGGGCTTTCTTCAGTGCGGCGTCTCGACCGGCCTCGCCGGCTTTTCGGCGCCGGACGACAAGGGTGACTGGAAAGGCATCGACGCGGACTTCTGCCGCGCCGTTGCGGCCGCCGTTTTCGGTGACGCCTCCAAGGTCAAGTTCACGCCGCTCAGCGCCAAGGAGCGTTTCACCGCGCTGCAGTCGGGCGAGATCGACCTCCTGTCGCGCAACACCACCTGGACCAGCAACCGCGACAGCGCGCTCGGTCTCGATTTCGTCGGCGTCACCTACTATGACGGCCAGGGCTTCATGATCAACGCCAAGAAGCTGCCGGGCGTGAATTCCGCGCTGCAGCTTTCGGGCGCCGCCGTCTGCGTGCAGAGCGGCACCACGACCGAGCTCAACCTCGCCGACTACTTCAAGAAGAACAAGATGGAATACAATCCCGTCGTGTTCGAGAAGCTCGAAGAGGTCAACGCCGCCTATGACGCCGGCCGCTGCGACGCTTACACCACCGACCAGTCCGGCCTCTATGGCATCCGCCTGACGCTGTCATCGCCGGCCGACCATGTCGTGCTGCCCGAGATCATCTCCAAGGAGCCGCTTGGCCCGGCCGTGCGCCAGGGCGACGACCAGTGGGCGCATATCGCGCGCTGGACCTATTTCGCGCTTTTGAACGCCGAGGAAGCCGGCGTCACGCAGGCGAATGTCGAGGAGATGAAGACGTCGACCGACCCGAACATCCAGCGCCTGCTCGGCACAGAGCCAGATGGCAAGTATGGCGCCGATCTCGGCCTCTCCAACGACTTTGTCGTCAACATCGTCAAGGCTGTCGGCAACTACGGCGAAATGTTCGAGCGAAATGTCGGCTCGGGCAGCCCGCTCAAGATCGCGCGAGGGATCAACGCGCTGTGGACCAAGGGCGGCCTGCAATACGGCCCGCCGATCCGCTGATCGAAACGTGATCCGGGAGGCAGGTCGTCTGCCTCCCGGTTTCTCTTTCCAGGGGACGGTCCATGGCTTCGCAGGAAATCCTTCGCGAGGAGCCGACCCGCGGCTCCTTCATCAATGACCCGAGAATACGCAGCCTGTTCTTTCAGACGCTGGTCGTGATCCTGCTGTTCATCTCGATCTGGTGGATCGTCCACAACGTCATCGAAAACCTCCAGCGCCTGCACATTGCATCAGGCTTCGGCTTCCTGAAGAGCAGGGCCGGCTTCGACATCTCCGACACGCCGATCGCCTACACGTCTGACTCGACCTATTTCCGTGCGCTGGTCGTCGGTCTGCTCAACACGATCATCATTGCCGTCGCCGGCATCGTGCTTGCCACCATCGTCGGCTTCCTCATCGGCATAGGACGCCTGTCGCAGAACTGGCTGATCCGCAAGATCTGCACGGTTTATGTCGAGATCTTCCGCAACATCCCGCCGCTGCTGGTCATCTTCTTCTGGTATTCCGGCGTGCTCGCCGTGCTGCCGCCGCCGCGCGAGAGCATCCATCTGCCCCTCGGCTCCTTTCTCAACCAGCGTGGTTTCTATCTACCGCGGGCCGTCTGGGGGGATGGCTCCTGGCTGATCGGCGTCGCATTGCTGCTCGCCATCGCGATGGCATGGTTCGTCGCCCACAGGGCGCGGCAGCGGCAGCGGGCAACCGGCCAGCAATTCCCGGTGTTCTGGACGTCGGTCGCTCTCATCATCGGCCTGCCGGTGCTTGCTTTCCTGCTCAGCGGCATGCCGCTCACCTTCGATTTCCCGAAGCAGTCGACCTTCAACCTGACCGGCGGCTTCTGGATCAAGCCGGAGTTCCTGTCGCTGCTGTTGGCGCTATCCTTCTACACGGCGGCCTTCATCGCCGAAATCGTGCGCGCCGGCATCAGGGGCGTCAGCAG
>NZ_RZSB01001239.1:0-925 GCF_004023285.1 Mesorhizobium sp. M2A.F.Ca.ET.067.02.1.1 | reverse complement strand
GCCGAGACCAGCGCGCCGTCGCCGCGCACCACCATCAGGGGTGCCGCGATGCCGCGCTTGGCCAGAAACCCTTCGGTCGCCGCGACCAGCCGGTCGATCATCGAGATCAGGCGGGCGTTGAGCAGCGTGGTAAGCGCGCGGCGCGGGCCGCCGAGCTTGGCCGACAATTCATGGCTTGCTGTGACCGGCAGGCCGGTCTTCTCGCGGATCAGGTCGCGGGCCGCCAGCTCATGCGCCGGATTGCGGGTGGCGAAATAGGCGCAGACGGCGAAGCCCGAAACCGAGCCGCCCAATTCCGGCAGCGCCGCCTCGAGGCCGGAAAGGTCGAGCTTGGCGGCATTGCCGTGCACGTCGTGTCCGCCGGGGCAGAACACCACCGGGTCGGTGCCCAGCGCCGTCTTCAACCCGTCGCGGGCAAGGTCGGCCTCGGAAAAGCCGATCATCACCAGCGCCACGCGCCCGCCCTGGCCCTCGACCAGCGCGTTGGTGGCAAGTGTCGTGGACATCGAGACCAGTTTTATCGCGGCCGGATCGGTGGCGGATTGCTGAAGCACCGCATCGACCGCGCCGGAAATGCCGACGGCGAGATCGTGACGCGTGGTCAGCGATTTCGCCTTGGCCAGAACCTTGCCTTTCGGGCTGCCGTCTTCCGACCACAGCACCGCATCGGTGTAGGTGCCGCCGGTGTCGATGCCGAGGAAGAGGGGATGAGGCTTGGCGGTCATTTTTGCGGGCAGTCCGGGGTCGAGGGCTTTGTCGCGAAGCCCTTAGCCGATACGGGCTGCCGGATAAAGGTTGGAGGGATGGGCCAAGAGGCGCAAGTTCCTCGCCCGACAAAGTGGGAGAGGGACCCAAGCTTTGAGACATCGGCGCGAGGCCCCCCTCTCTGGCCTGCCGGCCATCTCCCCCTCAAGGGGGGAGATTG
>NZ_RZSB01001238.1:0-928 GCF_004023285.1 Mesorhizobium sp. M2A.F.Ca.ET.067.02.1.1 | reverse complement strand
GGGCCAGGACATCTATGGCTATCTCGACGCGCCCAAGCCCTGGGGCGGTTTCGGCTTCTATTTCCTCGGCAGCCGCGCCACCGCCTATGCCAAGCATCCCGATGACAAGGCCTGGCTGTTCGACGCCGACACGATGAAGCCGCGCGTCAACAATCCGGCCTGGGTGCGCGCCATCCAGGACGTCATCGATGCGTTGCCGTCCGAACCGGCCGATCAGATCAACGCCGATCCGAACACGACCGCCTTCCAGCAGTTCCTGGCCGGCACCGGCTCGATGATCCCCTGGTGGGGCGACGTTGGCTCGAACGTGAAGACCAATGACTCCTCGGTCATCGGCGACGTCACCGGCTTCTCGATCCTGCCGGGCTCCGACGACGTCTATAACTCCAAGACCGGCAAGTGGGACAAGCTCGCCAGCGGCCCGAACTATGCGCCGAACTGCGCTTATCTCGGCTGGGGCGTCTATGTCATGGCCCGCGTCGATTCCGACGAGAAGAAGAAGAAGGCCGCATGGTCGGCCGCCGCGCATCTCGGCGGCAAGGATCTGTCGCTGTGGTGCGCGGCCTATCCTTCCGGCTTCCAGCCCTATCGGAACAGCCATTTCAACATTCCGGAATGGGTGGCAGCCGGCTATGACGAGGCGTTCATCAGCTCGTACCTGAAGTCCGAAGCCGACAGCTACAACCATCCGAACGCGGCGATCGAGCCGCGCATCCCCGGCATCTTTCAGTATTACAGCGCCGCCGAGGACATCCTTGCCAACACCTTCGCCGGCAAGATGAAGGCGCAGGAAGGAGCCGACGCCATCGCCGCGGCCTGGGAAAAGCTGACCGACCAGATCGGCCGCGAAAACCAGGTCAAGCTCTACAAAGCCTCGCTCGGCATGTAGGCTGGTTTATGAGACGTCGCGGCCCGATGGCACACCGTC
>NZ_RZSB01001237.1:0-933 GCF_004023285.1 Mesorhizobium sp. M2A.F.Ca.ET.067.02.1.1 | reverse complement strand
TTCCAGGACTATGCGCTGTTCCCGCATCTCAACGTGCTCGACAACGTCGCCTACGGCCTGATGGTCAAGGGCGTCGGCAAGGCCGAGCGGCTGAAGGCTGCGGAGGAAGCGCTGTCGCTGGTGCGCCTGCCGGGCTATGGCGCGCGCCGCCCAGGCCAGCTTTCCGGCGGCCAGCGCCAGCGCGTCGCGCTCGCCCGGGCGCTGGTCAACCAGCCCAAGGTGCTGTTGCTCGACGAGCCGCTCGGCGCGCTCGACCTCAAGCTGCGCGAGAACATGCAGGAGGAATTGAAGTCGCTGCAGAAGGCGCTCGGCATCACCTTCGTCTTCGTCACCCACGACCAGGGCGAAGCGCTGTCCATGGCCGACCGCGTCGCCGTCTTCAACGACGGCAGGATCATGCAGGTCGGCACGCCGGAAGATATCTATCAGCGGCCGAACACGCGCTTCGTCGCCGATTTCGTCGGCTCGTCCAACGTGCTGCCGCCGGATTTCGTTCAGCGCTATTCCGGCCAGCATCGCTGGGGCAGCCTGCGCCCGGAATCCATCCGCGTTTCAAGCGCGACCAGTGGCGACGGCGTCGCCGCGCGCCTGGTCGGCACCAACTATCTCGGCGCCACGACAAGGCTGGCGCTCGATGCCGAGGGGTTGAGGCTGCACGCGGTGGTGCCGGCGGGAACGGCGCTGCCGGCCGAAGGCGAGGCGGTGACGCTCACCTTCAACCGCGATAGCCTGCATCTGATGGATGAGCCGGCGTGATGAAGGCTTGTGCGAGGCCCCCCTCTCTGTCCTGCCGGACATCTCCCCCTCAGGGGGGGAGATTGGCTGTCCCTTCGGGTTTCGCCAATCTCCAACGTGTCAGAATTGGCGAGGCCGAGAAACTGCTGATCTCCCCCCTTGAGGGGGAGATGTCTGGCAGGACAGAGAGGGGGGCCT
>NZ_RZSB01001236.1:0-938 GCF_004023285.1 Mesorhizobium sp. M2A.F.Ca.ET.067.02.1.1 | reverse complement strand
CGCAAGATCTGCGAGCTGGCCGGCAGGCCAGACGTGAAGGTCTATGCAGGCGCCATCCGGCCGCTGACGCGCGAGTTGGTCACCGCCGAGGAAGTGCATGGCAAGACCGGGCTGAACGGCCCCCAGCTGCCCGAGCCGACCATGCCGTTGCAGGAACAATACGCGGTCGATTTCATCGTCGAGACGCTGATGCGCGAAGAAAGCGGCACGATCACGCTGTGCCCGCTCGGACCGCTGACCAACATCGCGCTGGCGCTGATCCGCGAGCCCAGGATCGCGCCCCGCATCAAGGAAATCGTCCTGATGGGCGGTGGCTTCTTCGAGGGCGGCAATGTCACCCCGGCCGCCGAATTCAACATCTATGTCGACCCGCAGGCCGCCGATCTGGTGTTCAAATCGGGCATCCCGATCGTGATGATGCCGCTCGACGTCACCCACAAGGCGCTGACCTCGTCAAAGCGCATACAGGCTTTCCGCCAGCTCGGCACCAAGGTCGGCACCGCGACCGCCGAGATGCTGGAGTTCTTCGAACGCTATGACGAGGAGAAATACGGCACCGATGGCGGGCCACTGCACGATCCGTGCGTGATCGCCTATCTCCTGAAGCCGGAACTGTTCAAGGGTCGCCGCTGCAATGTCAGCGTGGAGACCGCGTCGGAGCTCACCATGGGCATGACGGTGATCGACTGGTGGGGCGTCACCAAGCGGGAAAAGAACGCCACCGTGATGCGCGACATCGACCATGACGGCTTCTTCGCGCTGTTGGTGGAGCGGCTGGGGCGGCTCTGAAAGCTTCCTTCTCCCCGTCTACGGGAAGAAGGTGCCGGCAGGCGGATGAGGGGCGGCGCGAATGTTGGTGTTTTGCCTGCAACCCCGGCGCTGCCCATCACCCGGTCGCTTCGCGACCACCCTCTCCCCGTGAACGGGGCGAGGAAGAC
>NZ_RZSB01001235.1:0-941 GCF_004023285.1 Mesorhizobium sp. M2A.F.Ca.ET.067.02.1.1 | reverse complement strand
GCTCGATGATAGCCCTCGGTCAAGGAGCAGACATGGGCAGCGCCGACTTCATATTGATGATCAACCTCGCCGTCGCCGGGCTGCTGGCGGCGGCGTTCATGGCGATTGCCGTGTATGGCACCGGGCGCGCGTCGGCGCGTTGGCTTGCCTTCAGCTACCTGCTCGGCATGGCTTATTTCGGCATCGAATTCAGCATCCCCTCCTTCTCGGACGCCCGGTTGCCGGTCGTTGCCGCCTTTGCCGTGTTCCTCGGCGCGACCATCGCTTTCAATGGCGGGTTGGCCCATAAATACGGCGTGCGGCCGCCATGGGCGCCGATGCTGTGCTTCCTGGTCGTCGCGTCGGCCGCCGTCTATCTGGTGCAGGACCTGCCGCGCCAGTCGCTGGCGCGGATGATGGCCTACCAGCTTCCTTATGCCGCCATGCAGTTCGCGGCGCTCGGCATCGTGCTGTCCTCCCGGCAGAGGCTTGCATGGCTGGACCATGTGCTCGCGCTGGTGCTTGGCGCCAGCGCCGTGCAATTCGCCTCCAAGCCATTCATCGCCGGCGCGCTGGGTGGCTGGGGCGCCAATCCGCAGGCCTATGTGCAGACGGCTTACGCGCTGGTGTCGCAATCGCTCGGCACCGTGTTCGGGCTGGCGCTGGCGCTGCTTGCGCTCGCCGTGCTGGTACGCGACGCGCTCAGCGAGGCGACCTCGAAATCGGAAACCGACGCTTTGTCGCGGCTGCTCAACCGCGGCGGCTTCGAGCGCCACGCGGTCTTTGCGATGCGCGACGCCGTCCGCCGCGGCGTGCCGGTGGCGCTGGTGATCGCCGATCTCGACTATTTCAAGAGCATCAACGACAGTTATGGCCATGCCTGCGGCGACCGCGTCATCGAGACATTCGCCGGCTTCCTGCGCGAGGCCGCGGCCGAGCACCATGTCGCCGCAGGCATGGCC
>NZ_RZSB01001234.1:0-943 GCF_004023285.1 Mesorhizobium sp. M2A.F.Ca.ET.067.02.1.1 | reverse complement strand
AGATTGCGCCAGAGTGGGGAGGGCGAGCACCGCAACCGGCTGCTCAAGGAAGCGACCGCGGCCGTGCACGCCTATTTCATCCAGCGCGAGCTTTGCGGTCTGCGCAAGCACGATGCCGTGATCCGCGAATACGACATCCCACGGGCGGTTTTGGTCAGGCTCGGCGCCAGCTAGGCGCTCTTTGGTTGACCACAATCTTTCCCGAAAACCGGTTCCCACTTTTTGCTACGCCGACCTGCGGTTCGGTATTATGGTCTATTCCAGCCATTCCGTGATGAAGTGGCCGTTCTCGTGGATGTCGGTGCTTTCGAGCGGACCGGGGCCGAGATTGGTGAATTTGTGCGGCGTGTCGGGGGGCACGATCAGGATCTGGCCGGCGGTGGCCTTGATTTCCTGGTCGCCGATGGTGAAAAGTCCGGTGCCGGAACGGATCACGAAGATCTCCGCATAGGGATGCTTGTGCAGGCGCGGGCCGGCGCCGATCTTCTCCTGATAGTTGAAGATCAGGCAGGAGTTGGCGCCGAACTGACCGCATTGCAGCTCGCCCTTCCAGCGGTCGGGGGATTCGGCCCAGCTGTCGCGTTCAATGACATGCGCCATGGCGACAGAATAGACCGGGCCAGGAGCTGATGTCGAGGCGAACACCGCCCCGATTTCATCCCAGATTTCCCGCTGTTTGAAGCCGTCCGGCGGCCTGGCGGGAACGTGCCGGTCACGGCTGCCGCGCATCCCCGCGACAATCTGCCCTTGTGGCCTCACCCCGCTGGACAAAAACGGGCCGCACGCATAAACCGAAAATCCAAATGCCGGAGGAATTCGCTAGCCTGTTCGCCATGCGCTGTCGGGCAGGTGCGATTGAGCGGGGACAAGGCTCGGCCTCCGGTTAGGAAGAGGCGAAAGGATCAGGCACCCGTGAGCGCAACCGACATCCACGATCCCAACC
>NZ_RZSB01001233.1:0-944 GCF_004023285.1 Mesorhizobium sp. M2A.F.Ca.ET.067.02.1.1 | reverse complement strand
GTGGAGCATCCTGTTGCTGCGCGACGCCTTCCAGGGCCTTACCCGCTTCGACCAGTTCCAGAAGAGCCTTGATATCGCGCCCAACATGCTGACGCGGCGGCTGAATAGCCTGGTCGAGCGCGGGCTGTTCGAGAAGCGCGCCTACTGCGAGCGGCCGCTGCGCCATGAGTATGTGCTGACGGCCAAGGGCCGCGATTTCCGGCCGGTGCTGCTTACGCTGCTTGCCTGGGGCAACCGGCACCTGGCGCCCGAGGGCCCGAGCCTTGTCGTGGTCGACACGGCGGACGGGCGCTGGGCCGATCCGGTCCTGGTCGACAAGGAGACCGGCAGGCAACTCGACAGCGGCGGCTTCGCCTTGGCCACCGGGCCGAGGGCCAGTGATCGCATGCGGCGGCGCTATCGCTTCAGCAGCGAAGGGCCGGGCCTCGCGCTGATCGAGAACTGCGGCCAGGAAGAGGCGCGAAGCAGATGAACAAGGCTCTTTCCCCGGCCGAGTTGCAGGCCTCCGTCGTTGAAGCGCCGAAGCCGGCGAGGAAGCGGCGCAAGCCGTTGCTGCTCGGCGCAGCCCTGCTCGCTATCGCTGCCGCCGGTTGGTATGGCGCCGAATGGTGGCAGGCCAACCGCTTCATGGTGACGACCGACGACGCCTATGTCGGTGGCAATGTCACGCCGCTGGCGCCGCGCGTCGCCGGCCATATCGACCAGGTGCTCGTCGAGGACAATCAGCATGTCAGCGCCGGCCAGCCGGTCATCCGCATCGACGACAGGCCGTTCAAGGCGGCGCTGGAACGCGCGCAGGCATCGGTGCAGCAGAAGCAGTCGGCGCTCGACAATCTGCGTGCCCAGATATCGCTGCAGAACTCGTTGATCGAGCAGGCCAGCGCCGATCTCGAGTCGAAGAGTGCCGCCGCTCTCTTCACGGCGCAGGATGCCAAGCGCTACGC
>NZ_RZSB01001232.1:0-945 GCF_004023285.1 Mesorhizobium sp. M2A.F.Ca.ET.067.02.1.1 | reverse complement strand
CGCCAGCGCCATGGGCGCCAATGTGATTGCCATCGACCTCACGGACGAGAAGCTCGAATTCGCGAAGAAGATCGGCGCGGTGGCGACCATCAACGCCTCGACGACGCCGAATGTGGTGAAGGCGGTCAAGCAGATCACCAATGGCGGCGCGCATATGTCGATGGACGCGCTCGGGCACCCGACCACCTCGTTCAATTCGATCTCGAACCTGCGCCGGCGCGGTCGCCACGTTCAGGTCGGTCTGATGCTGGGCGATCATGCCCGTCCGCAGGTACCGATGGACAAGGTCATTGCCTTCGAGCTCGAAATCCTCGGCAGCCACGGCATGCAGGCCTACCGCTATTCCGCGATGATGGAGATGATCCGCACCGGCAAGCTGAAGCCCGAATTGCTGGTCGGCAAAAGGATCAGCTTGGAGGAAGCGCCCGCGGCCCTGATGGCGATGGGCGGCTTCGAAGGGATCGGCATCGGAGTGGTCACGAAGTTTTAGTAGGCGTCTACCGCGCAAACTTCTTCGCCCCGAACACGCAGGCCACGACGCCGAGCGTGACGACCACCATCAACGGGCTGACCTGTTCGTGCAGCAGGCTCGCCGCCAGCGCCAGGCCGAAGAAGGGCTGCAACAATTGCAGCTGCCCGACCGCGGCGATGCCACCTTGCGCCAGGCCGCGATACCAGAACACGAAGCCGATCAGCATGCTGAACAGCGAGACATAGCCAAGGCCGATCCAGGCGCTCGATCCGATCGCCGAGAAAGATGGCGGCAGCGTCGCGAAGCTCAACGCCAGCATGACCGGCAGCGACAGCGCCAGCGCCCAGCAGATCACCTGCCAGCCGCCGAGCTTGCGCGACAGCCTGGCCCCTTCGGCGTAGCCCAGCCCGCAGACGATGATGGCGCCGAGCATCAGGCTGTCTCCGACGGGCGACGCGGTCACGCCTTGCGCC
>NZ_RZSB01001231.1:0-946 GCF_004023285.1 Mesorhizobium sp. M2A.F.Ca.ET.067.02.1.1 | reverse complement strand
CCGCCGATCCGTCGGCCAAGGACGTGCGCTTCGTCATCAACGCGCAGAACTGCGTGCACTGCAAGACCTGCGACATCAAGGATCCGAACCAGAACATCAACTGGGTGCCGCCACAAGGCGGCGAAGGCCCGGTCTACCAGGGCATGTGAGCCGCTTCATCGACCGGCAACCGTTTGCGGTACAGTCGGCGGGTTCCTTACGCTTGAAATTGCAAGCGGCTTATAGTTCCTTCTCTGCGGATAGGGAGCAAATGGGCAATGCGCCTGGCGGTTCTTACATGCCTCATCATGCTCGGCCTGTGCGGCGGCGCCCCGCAGGCCCTGGCCGGCACCAAGGTGCTGGTCACGACGCGCAACTATGACATCGCCGGTGCGACGGGCGCCGCCCTGGTTGAAGCGATGAACCGCAAAGGCCCCAAGCACGGCTTCATGACCCGCGCCATCGCCGATACCGGCTATGTGGTGAACTGGAAGCTCGATGTGGACCGCACGGACGGGGTCTGCAGGTTGCGAGGCGCAGACGGAACGATGGAGCTCACCTACACTTTTCCGCGCCTGGCTTCGCCGCCGAAGCCCGAGCTCGAGCGGCGCTGGCGGCGCTTCCTCGCCGGCGTCCACGCCCACGAGCATCACCACGGTCGCATCGCCGAGGCTATGATGCGGGCCACCGCAAAGTCCATTGCCGGCCTTAAGCTGGCCGACAATTGGTTCTGCACCGCCACCCATCGCGAGGCCAGGCGCCGGATCGACGCCGTCTACGCGCAATATGAAGCGAGACAGAACGCCTTTGACGCGCGCGAGCACCGCGACGGCGGCCGCGTCGATCGGCTGGTCAATGCGCTGGTGGGGACGAACTGAGCTTCAGCCTGTTCGCTTAAGAAACGAAGCGTCAGCTCCGCGGTCTGTCCGGCGCGTCGTTCGCCGCCAGCGCCGACTTATGCGCGTCC
>NZ_RZSB01001230.1:0-959 GCF_004023285.1 Mesorhizobium sp. M2A.F.Ca.ET.067.02.1.1 | reverse complement strand
ATGGGTCGCCGGCCTGCTAAGGCAGGACGCGATGGTCGAACGCGTGACCAAGAATGTTCTCGACCGCTATCTTGGCCGAGACGAGAGGGGCAAATGAACACTGCGCCGTCGATCAAAACCGTCAGCCGGCCGAACCTTTTCCACTTCACGCGACGGCCCCAGCCGATGGTGGATCGCGCCGATGGCATCTATCTGTGGGACAAGAGCGGCCGCCGCTACATCGATGGATCGAGCGGCGCGGTCAACGTCAATGTCGGTCACGGCAATCGCAACGTCATCAATGCGATGAAGCGGCAGCTTGACCGCGTCAGCTTCGCCTACATCTTCCAATTCGAGAATGAACAGGCCGTCGCGCTGGCGCGGAACTTGGCCGAGCGGCTTCCGAACGGGCTCGAGCGCATTTATCTCGTTTCCGGCGGTTCCGAGGCGGTCGAGGCCTGCCTCAAGCTCGCGCGCCAATGGGCGGTCGCGACAGGCCAGGACAAGCGCTGGAAAATCATCGGTCGCATGCCCTCCTATCACGGCATCACGCTTGGCACGCTTGCCGTCACCGGCGACGATGTCCTGACCAGGACATTCGACCCGCTCGGACAGCCGATGCCGCTGGTGCCGGCCCCGTTTGTCCATCGCGACCAAGATAATCTGTCGCTGGAAGAGCGCGGCGTCCGCTACGCTGACATGCTTGAGGAAAAGATCCTGGAACAAGGCCCCGAAAGCGTGCTTGCCTTCATCATGGAGCCGATTGGCGGCGCGGCGACCGCGGCACTGGTCCCACCCGCAAGCTATTTTGCCCGGATCCGCGAAATCTGCGACCGCTACGGCATCCTGCTGATCCATGACGAGGTGATGACCGGCATCGGGCGCACCGGCAAGTTCCTGAGCGGCGACCATTGGAGCTGCCGGCCGGATATCGTTGCGCTGTCGAAAGGGCTGAGCTCCGGCTATGCGCCCTTGGGGGC
>NZ_RZSB01000122.1:0-10775 GCF_004023285.1 Mesorhizobium sp. M2A.F.Ca.ET.067.02.1.1 | reverse complement strand
GATCCGCGCCGTAGCTACGGATGCGCGCGAGCTTGGCCGGGGGGCTGACCTCGGGCACGAAGATCGTGGCCTTGTGGCCAAGCTTCATGGTGGCATAAGCGACGGCCGCACCGTGGTTGCCGCCGGACGCGGCCACCACGCCGGCCTCGGGCACCTGGCGTTCGAGCAGGTTGGTGAAGGCGCCGCGCACCTTGAAGGAACCGGAATGCTGCAGGGATTCGAGTTTCAGGTCGACCGGAAAGGCGGGACGGCCGAAATCCGCCATGTCGACGCGCATGACCGGCGTATGGCGGACATAGGGGCGGATGCGCGGTTCGACTGCGGCGATGCGCTCGCGCGTGATCGTTCTGGTGTTCAGCATAACCTGCTCCTCGGGATTGACTTCAATTAGTAACTTAGCAAAATAGCTAAATGCAAGAGGTCGACATCTTCAAGGCATTCGCCAATGAGCGCAGGCTGCAGATCCTCGATTGGCTCAAGGATCCTCGCGCGCATTTCCCGCGCCAAGCAGATGGCGATCTGGTCGAGGACGGCGTTTGCGCGCTGCTGATCGCTGAGAAGCTCGGCATCACACAGGCGACGCTCAGCGAGCATATGCGTGTGCTCACCCAGGCCGGCCTGCTCAGCACAAAGCGGGTGAAGCAATGGATCTTCTATCGCCGCGACGAAGGGCGGATCGCCGAAGCCAAGGCGCTCATCCAGCAAAGAATCTAACGCTTCGAGCGCGCTACCTCAGCCAGTCGGGGACCGAATCCAGCCCGATCAGGTTCTCATAGGTCTGGCGGGGGCGCACGACATGGAAGCGGTCGCCGTCCACCAGAACCTCCGGCACCAGAAGCCTGGTGTTGTAGGTGCCGGCCTGCACCGCGCCATAAGCGCCGGCGGTCGAAACAGCGATCAGGTCGCCGGCCTTCAGCCTGGGCAGGTCGCGGTCGTGGCCGAGGAAGTCGCCGGTCTCGCAGACCGGGCCGACGACGTCGACCTTCATGCGCGGTGTGGAGGCGGGCGGCTGCACCACCGGCCGGATGTCGTGGAAAGCGTCATAGAGCGTCGGCCGGATCAGGTCGTTCATGGCGGCGTCGACGATAAGGAAATTCCTGGCGTCGCCTTCCTTCACATAGATGACCTCGGACACCAGGATGCCGGCATTGCCGACGATCAGGCGCCCGGGCTCGAACATCACCTTGAGACCGAGCCTGGTGACATGCTTCCTGACGATCTCGGCATAGGCGTCGGGCAGCGGCGGCGGGCTGTTGTCGACGCGGTAGGGGATGCCGAGGCCGCCGCCGAGATCGACATGCTCGATCGCATGTCCGTCGGCGCGCAGCGCGCCGACCAGCTCGACCAGCAGCGCGAAGGCGTCGTCGAAGGGCTGCAATTCGGTGATCTGGCTGCCGATATGGGTGTCGATGCCGGTCACCTTGATGCCGGGCAATTCGGCCGCGCGGGCATAGACCTGCCGCACGCGCTGCCACGGGATGCCGAACTTGTTCTCGGCCTTGCCGGTCGAGATCTTCTTGTGTGTCCTGGCATCGACATCCGGATTGATGCGCAGCGAGATGGGCGCCACCTTGCCGAGCGCCACGGCGCGCGCCGACAGCAGTTCGAGTTCAGGCTCGGATTCGACATTGAAGCAAAGAATGCCGGCGGAGAGCGCGAAATCCATCTCGCGCGCGGTCTTGCCGACGCCGGAAAACAGGATCTTGCTGGCCGGGATGCCGGCGGCCAGGGCACGGCGCAATTCGCCTTCCGAGACCACGTCGGCGCCAGCACCTTGCCTGGCCAGCGTCCTCAGCACGGCCTGGTTGGAGTTCGCCTTCATGGCGTAGCAGACCAGCGCGTCGAGGCCGGCGAAGGCTTCTCTGAAAACGCGGAAATGCCGGGTCAGCGTCGCCGTCGAATAGCAGTAGAAAGGCGTGCCGACCTCGGCTGCTATATCGGGGATGGCGACGTCCTCGGCATGGAGCACGCCGTCGCGGTAGTCGAAATGGTTCACGAGGGTTGGTCCCGAAAAGTTGGAGCGTGGTGAGATCGAGCGATCCCGTCGGCTCTAGAGCAGTGGATCGAGGATGAACTTCCTGTCCTTGACCGGTTTCTCCGGCTCGGGCGGCACCGGCTGCTTGGCTTTTTCCGCATCCTTGCGCGCCTGCTCCGCCGCCTCATAGGGCGTGTCGAGGCCGGTCTTCCTGCCGCAGGCCGTGACGGTGACAACCGCCGCCAGCAGCGCCAGCGTCACCAAAATCCTGCTACGGGTCATCGATCCATCCGTTTGAAATTGTTTCCTGTGCCGCCGCTTTTAGCCGAGTTTTCGGCACTTTGCATCCGGGCAATTGTTTTGATGCATATCGTGTCCCAGAACCGCTGCACACGTCCGGGCGACATGCATTTGTTTTGATGCATGTCGTTGTCCCAGAACCGCTATGCACTTCTGGGCGACAGGCATTAAGCCTTGGCGAGCCGCTTTTTCCAGTAGCGGATCTGCTTCCGCACCTCCGACGGCGCGGTGCCGCCGAAGCTCACCCGGCTCTTCACCGAATTCTGCACGGCAAGCACCGAGAAGATGTCGTCGGTGATGCCGGGATGGATCGAGCGCAGGTCCTCCAGCGAGAGCTTCTCCAGGCCGACCTTCTTCTCCTCGGCGAGCGCCACGGCGCGGCCGGTGACATGATGTGCCTCGCGGAAGGGCAGGCCGAGATTGCGAACCAGCCAGTCGGCGAGGTCGGTCGCGGTGGCGTGACCGGCGCCGGCGGCCTTCTTCATGGCGGCGGCGTTGACGGTCATGTCGCGCACCATGCCGGTGGTCGCCGCCAGCATCAGGTCGAGCGTCTCGGCGGCGTCAAAGACCGCTTCCTTGTCCTCCTGCATGTCCTTGCCATAGGTCAGCGGCATGCCCTTCATCACGGTCAGCAGGCCGACGAGATGGCCGTTGACGCGGCCGGTCTTGCCGCGCACCAGCTCGGCGGCGTCCGGGTTCTTCTTCTGCGGCATGATCGAGGAGCCGGTGGAGAAGGAATCCGACAGGCGGATGAAGCCGAATTGCGGGGTCGACCAGATGATGATCTCCTCGGCGAGCCGGGAGAGGTGCGTCGCGCAGATCGCGGCGAGGCTCAGGAATTCCAGCGCGAAGTCGCGGTCCGAAACGCTGTCCAGCGAATTGCGCGTCGGCTCGCGGAAACCCAGCGCCTTGGCCGTCATGTGGCGGTCGATGGAAAAGCTGGTGCCGGCAAGCGCCGCCGCGCCAAGTGGGCTTTCGTCCATGCGCTCGATGGCGTCGTGGACGCGCGAGAGGTCGCGGCCGAACATCTCGACATAGGCCATGCAATGGTGGCCGAAAGTCACCGGCTGCGCGGCCTGCATATGGGTGAAGCCGGGCATGACGGTCGCCGCATGCTCCTCGGCGCGTTCGAGGAATGCGGCGATCAAGTCCTTCAATGCCTCGGCGACGCGCTGGCATTCCTGCTTGACCCAGAGCCTCAGATCGACCGCCACCTGGTCGTTGCGCGAGCGGGCGGTGTGCAGACGTCCGGCCGCAGGGCCGATCAGGTCGGCAAGGCGGGCCTCGACATTCATGTGGATGTCTTCCAGCCTGGTGGAGAATTCGAAGGTGCCGGCCTCGATCTCTTTCAGGATCGTGTTCAGCCCGTGAGCGATTTTTTCTTGATCGGCCGCCGAAATAATGCCCGTTTCAGCCAACATCTCGCTATGGGCGATCGATCCGCTTATGTCCTGCGCATAGAGCTTGCGGTCGAAGCCGATCGACGCGTTGATCGCTTCCATGATCGCGGCCGGACCCGAGGCAAAACGTCCGCCCCACATCTGGTTGCTGGCCTTCTTGTCGCTCATCGCTATAACCCGTGCTCCGGAGCAGTTTTGAAAATGGCAGACGGCAAGAAATTCTTTTTTCCGGCTACGCGCCTCATCCTTGCCGCTTTGGTGGCGGGCGTGCTGGCCGGCGCGGTCGCGGTATATGTCAGCGAGAGCGGTTCTGGCAACAACGCTCCGGAGAAGGTCGCCGCGGCCGCCGGCAAAGACGACGCCGCCTGTGCGGCCAAGGCAACCCGGGCCAAGACCGTCGCCGCAAAAGCGGTTGGCCAGGTCGCGGCGCTGCAGCCAGCCGATCCGCCGCAATCGCTGAAAAGCCTCGCCTTCAACGGTCCCGATGGCAAGCCGATGACGATCGCCGACCATGCCGGCAAGACGGTGCTGCTCAATCTGTGGGCGACATGGTGCGCGCCGTGCCGAGCCGAGATGCCGGCGCTCGATGCACTGCAGAAGGAGAAGGGCAGCAAGGACTTCGAGGTCGTCGCGGTCAATGTCGATACGGGCGACGATACCAAGCCGAAGAAGTTCCTCAAGGAAATCGGCGTCGAGACGCTCGGCTTCTACCGCGATCCGACGATCGCCCTGTTCAACGAGGCGAAGACGCGCGGCCTGGCGCTCGGGCTTCCGGTCACCATGCTGATCGACGCGGACGGCTGCTTGATCGCGCATATGAACGGCCCGGCCGAATGGTCGAGCCCCGACGCCAAGCGCCTAGTGGAAGCGGCGCTCGCGCCGTGATCGTGTGATCTTTTGGATTGACGCAATTCCGGACGGAAAACCGCTACACACTTTTCCTGGAATTGCTTAGACTGAACGCGCGGCCGCTGCCGGCTGCAGCATCAGGATGCTGCCGCCCCGGACATTTTCGACCTTGGCGGTTGCCGCGTCTTCCTTGACGCCGTCATCGGCCGCCGGAACACCCGTGAGCTCGCTGAACGCCTCGATCGGGCCGGGCCTGCCCAGAAAATATCCCTGGCCGATGTCGCAATCCTCGGCATCGAGGAAGCGCAATTCGTCGAGCGTCTCGACGCCTTCGGCCAAGACCGGCAGGCCGAGGCCGCGCCCCAGGCCGAGCACGGCGCGCACGATGGTTGCGACCTGGCCGTTACGGTCGACCGACTTGATGAAGGACCCGTCGATCTTGATCTTGTCGAAGGGGAAGGCGCGCAGGTTGGACAGCGAGGAATAGCCGGTGCCGAAATCATCCATCGCCACGCGTACGCCCAGCGCCTTGATCTGACGCAAGGTGGCCAGCGCGCGCGGCATGTCCTTCACCAACGCCGTCTCGGTGATCTCGAGCTCGAGCCGGCCTGCCGCCAGGCCGGTGCGAAGCAGCACCTCATGCACCTTGCGGCTGAAATCGGGATTGTGAAGCTGCACCGCCGAGACGTTGACAGCGACCGTCAGCGGGTTCTTCCACGTCGCGGCCTCCTCGCAGGCGGTCGACAGCACCCACTCGCCGATCTGGGCAATCGAACCGCTATCCTCGGCCACCGGGATGAACACCGACGGCGGAACCTCGCCGCGGTCGGGATGCTGCCAGCGGAGCAGGGCTTCGAAGCCGATCATCCTGCCGCTGCTGATTTCCTTCTGCGGCTGATAGACGAGCCGGAATTCGCCGCGCGCCACTGCCTGGCGCAGATCCTGCTCCAGGCTGCGCCGGTCGCGCGCCTCGGCACCCATGGAGGCCTCGAAATAGCGGAAGGTGTCCTTGCCTTCGGCCTTGGCGCGATAAAGCGCGGTGTCGGCATGGCTGACCAGCGCCGCCTGTTCGTCGGCATCGAGCGGGTAAAGCGCGATGCCGATGCTGGCCGACACCATGCCGCCGGGCGACAGCCGGTTTTTCCTGGCGCAGCGCCGAAAGCACCGCCTCGGCTATGCGGCCCGCCGCCTGCGGGTCAGGAAGATTGGGGGCGATGATGGCGAATTCGTCGCCGCCAAGCCGGGCCAACATCTGTCCGTGGCGCAGCACGCTGGAAGCGCAGTGAGCCACCTTTTGCAGCACGGCGTCGCCAGCGGCGTGGCCGAAGAGGTCATTCACTTCCTTGAACCGGTCGAGGTCGAGCAGCATGAGCGCCAGCTGGCTACCTTTGCCACTGCTTTTGCCATCTGGCGCGGATGCGGCGATCTCGGCTTCCAGGCGGCTGGTGAAGCTACGGCGGTTGGCAAGGCCGGTGAGCGGGTCGTAATTCGCAAGCCGCATGATCTCCTGTTCGGCCTTCCTGCGTTCGCGTATGTCGCGCACGGCCACGACCAGATGCGGCTTGCCGCAATAATCGATTCTCCTGGCGATCAGCTCCACCGGTATCCGGCTGTCGTCCTGACCGCGGAGGTCGGCTTCCTGCGCCTGTCCGTTGCCGGTGCCAACGGCCGACGCAATTCGTTCGCCGAACAGCTCGCCCAGCCTCATCGTGTTCAGCGTGCCGGCGGCGATGCCGCTCAGCGCCGCGATGCTGTCGTTGGCGCTGACGATGCGGTTGCCGTCGCAGACGATGAGGCCTTCGACGGCAGCATTGGCGAGGCCGTGCATGCGCTCCGCCTCGATCCTGTGACGGCGGAAGCGCAGATCGATCCACAGCGCGGTGGCCGCCAGCACCAGAATGACGAGGCTTGCCGTCGCGGCTGCGAAAGCCTGCGACATCGGAGCGATCGTGAATTTCGAGATCTCGATCGAGGAATCCGGATAGATCGAGACGGCGGCCATGGCGATGAAATGCAGCGTGCAGATCGCCAGCGTCAGCAGGACGGCACCGGCGACTGTCGCTAGGGTCGACGGGCGACGCAGCACGATAAACAGCGAAAGCGCGGCAAGTGATATACCCGAGACCAGCGATGCCGCGACCAGCAGCTGGTTCCAGACGATCCGACCTTCGACCTCGAAAGCCGCCATGCCGGTATAGTGCATCGCCGCGATGCCGATGCCGAGCACGGCGCCACCGACGAGATAGTGGTCGATGCCGCTGCGCACGGTTGCGATCCATATCCCAGCGGCCGTCAGAAGAACGGAAACCGCCAGCGAAGCGACCGAAAGCTCGGCGTTGTAGGCGTTGGGTATTCCCGGCGTGAAGGCGATCATGGCGATGAAATGCGTCGCCCAGATGCCAAATCCGGTCGAAGCGGCGGCAATCAGCAGCCAGGCATAACGGTTCCGGCTGGTCGATTGCACGACATGGCGGAGCAGATTGACAGCGGTGAAACAAGAAATTCCACAAATCAGCGCGGCCAGTGCGACCAGTCTCAGATCGTGCTCGTTTACGATACAATTATAGACGGTCAACATCTTGCTTCACCTGATCTTCCCACATCAATCAAGGCAACGGAATTGATTAGGGCCCGGCAGCTGAAGAATCGGTTATGCCGCCCGCAACCACTGCGTGCGTCCCAGGTTGTATCTGTCAGGGAGGCCATGCCTGGAATCATTGGGCCGAGCCAGCGGGAATTGGTCGATCCTGAAGGCCGTCACTTCACCCGCACCGTGACCACCAGCGCCTCGTGGTCGGCGCTCGGGCTGCCGTCCGGCAAGACCGCCGGCAGCGTCGCGGGTGCGCTTGCCGAAAGGCCGCGGGTGAAGAACCAGTCGATATGGCCGGCGGGCGTCAGGTCGCCGGCCGCGCGCCGCTGCGTCGGCTTGTCGAAGGCGTTGGCCTCGCGCCAGTCGTAGCCACGCTCGGCAAACACCGCGAACAGGGGCTCATGACGCTCCGGGCACATCAGCCGGTCCGGTTCGGCGGCGATGCGCTTTCGCCACGCGGCTGGGTCGTCATTGCGTTCGGGATAGGTGGCGGTGAGCGTGTTGAAGTCGCCGCCGATGAGAACAGGCGTTTCCGCATCATATCTGTCGATGGCATCGAGCAGATGGCGCGTCTGGTCGGCCCGGCCGGCCGGCGTGGTGCGGTTCTCGAGATGCACGGAAACGACGGTCACACGGCGGTCGCCGACCATCATCTGGCCGCCGAGCGCCATGCGGCCGCCGATGCGTGGCTGGCCGTGCTCCGGCAGGAACCAGGCGCCAGCGGCGTCGAAGCGAACGAGAAAAGGCCGCAGCAGCGGAACGGTGCTGGTTATGGCGTTGCCGTGGAAGCCCTCCACATTCTCGGCGCCGCCATTTGCCACCTGCTCCGTCTCATTGCCGGTGCCGAGCTCGAGGAACTCGACGCCATAGGCGTAGGAATGGCCCAGGCGATCGGCAAGCCGGCTCAGCAGATGGCCGTTGCCGGAGCGCGCCATGCCCTTGTCGACCTCGGACAGCAGCACGACGTGTGGCGCCTGGCCGGCGATGGTTTCGGCGATGGCATCGACGTGGCGCAGCCGCTCGACATTCCAGGCCATGACGGTCAGGCTCTCACCGGCGCTTTCACGCGAAGCCTTGCCGCCGATCTCAATCTCGCCGAGGGCGGGAACGGCGGCGGCGTGGCGCAGATGGGTGGCGCTGTCGCGCGGCCCGTCCCGCATGGCGTTGCGGACGGCGACGGGCACGTGCGTGAGCTGCGGAACCAGCATGTCTTGTCTCATTCAGTTAGCCGGTTAATCAAAGAGGTCTTTTCACGGCTTGGCGGCGCCCTAGCTCTCTAGAGCGCCGATGTGACGTTTTCATGCCGGCGCTGCCGCTGCCAGGGGAGGAGAGACTGGCTGTCCACAGGGGCTTCGGGCCCACAACAGAACTGTCACATACCTTCTCTATGAGAGCGGGCAAGGACTTGCGCAAAACCCTTGTCACACTGCCACTCAAGAGGGAAAACCATGACGATCATCAAGCGGGGCTTTGCTGCCCTTGCCGCCAGCGCGCTCAGCACCGCGCTTGCGGTTCCTGCTATTGCCGAACCGGTCAAATTCGACTTCTGGTTCGGTCTTTCGGGCGACCTCGCCCGCGTCGTCGACACGCTGTGCAAGAACTTCAACGCCTCCCAGAAGGACTACGAGGTCGTCTGCACCAGCCAGGGCAATTACGACGCCACGCTGCAGAACACGATCGCCGCGTTCCGCGCCGGCAAGCAGCCTACCGTCGTCCAGGTCTATGACGTCGGCACCGCCACCATGATGCTGTCGGCGCCTACAAGCCCGCCGACAAGCTGATGGAGGAGAACGGCTACAAGATCGACTACAACGACTATTTTCCCGGCATCGCCCGCTACTACGCGACGTCGAAGGGCGAGATGCTGTCCTTCCCGTTCAACTCGTCGACGGCGCTGATGTACTGGAACAAGGACGCCTTCGCCAAGATCGGCAAGACCGAGGCGCCGAAGACCTGGGAAGATGTCGGCGCCGATCTCAAGGCGCTGAAAGACGCCGGCTATGACTGCCCGATGGCGATCAACATCTCGGCCAACGAAAGCTGGCAGCTGATGGAGCAGTTCTCGGCGCTGCACAACCAGCCGATCGCCACCAAGAACAACGGTTATGACGGCCTCGACGCGCGTCTGGAAGTCAACAAGACCAAGTTCGTCCAGTACGTCACCGACTTGAAGAAGTGGTATGACGCGGGTCTCATCAAGATCAAGTCCAAGGATCTCGGCCAGGACATGGTGCAGGCCTTCGCCACCGGCACCTGCCAGGTCATCCTGACTTCGGTCGGCGACCACGGCACTGTCGGCCGCACCCAGAAGGAAGGCATGAGCTGGGATGTCGCCGAGCTGCCGGTCTATGCCGGCACCGAGCGCAAGAACTCTTTGGTCGGCGGCGCCTCGCTGTGGGTGCTGTCCGGCAAGTCGGACGCCGAATACAAGGGCGCGGCCGCCTTCCTCAACTTCATCCACGACCCCAAGACCGCTTTGTTCTGGTCGACCAACACCGGCTATATCCCGGTGACGAAATCGGGCTTCGATTTCATGCAATCCAACGGCTTCTACGACAAGGCGCCTTATAAGGGCCGCGAGGTGGCCATCGCCAGCCTGACCGCGTCGGAGCCGACCGAGATCACCCGCGGCATCCGCCTCGGCAACTTCACCCAGATCCGCGCCGAGTTCGGCACGCAGATGCAGGCGATCTTCGCCAACAAGGTCAGCGTGCAGGAAGGCCTCGACGCGCTGGTCAAGAATGGCGACGCCATCCTCGAGCGCTTCCAGCAGACCTATCCGGGTAAGACCCTGCCCTGACCCCGGATAGCGCAACGGCCGCCCGTCGAGATTCGACGGGCGGCCATTTCATATCTAGTTTGTCCCGCGAAGGCGGGCTGATGGGTTCCACTGCATCGGCGGATCTATGGAAAAACGCGTCACTTTCGGCAGATGGACGATCGGCATCCTGTTCGCGGTGCCGCAGCTTATCCTGATCTTCACCTTCTTCTATTGGCCTGCCGGCCAGGCGGTCTACTGGTCGCTGACGCTGCAGCAGCCCTGGGGCGGCGGCAACATCTGGGTCGGGCTCGACAATTTCCGCTCGATCCTGGCCAGTGCCGACTACTGGAATTCCATCACCGCCAGCATGATCTTTGCCGGCATCAGCACGGGCCTTGCGATGGTCATCGCGCTGGTGCTCGCCGCCCTGACCGACCGGCAGCTTGCCGGCTCGTGGCTCTATCGCGTGGTGCTGATCTGGCCTTACGGCATCGCCGCGCCGGCGCTGGCGCTGGCATTTCGTTTCATCCTGGCGCCGGAGGCCGGCTTCATGGCCGTCGTCAACAAGGTTTGGCCCGGCTTCTGGGACCCCGGCCTCGACGGCGCCGACGCGATGGCATCCGTCATCATCGCCTTTTCCTGGAAATATGTCGGCTACAACTTCATCTTCTTCCTCGCTGCCTTGCAGGCGATCCCGCGTTCGCTGATCGAGGCGGCGGCGATGGACGGCTCCGGCGTCATCCGGCGCTTCTGGGACATCCAGTTCCCGCTGATCACGCCGACGATCTTTTTCCTGCTGGTCATCAACATCACCGAGAGTTTCCAGGATTCCTTCGGCATCGTCGACATCATGACGGCGGGCGGTCCGGCGAATTCGACCAATCTGATGGTCTACAAGAT
>NZ_RZSB01001229.1:0-961 GCF_004023285.1 Mesorhizobium sp. M2A.F.Ca.ET.067.02.1.1 | reverse complement strand
GTCGGCCGGCAGCGGCCCAACCGCGTCGATGCCTTCCCCCTTCAGCGCCTCGACGGCCGGCGCGACGACTGCGGCATCCTCCTGGCCCATGGCGCCGCCTTCGCCGGCATGCGGGTTGAGCCCGGCGATCGCAAGCCGCGGCCGCGCGATGCCGAAGCGGCTCTTGAGATCGGCGGCGGTGATGCGCGCGACGGCGACGATCAGCTCCGTGGTGAGCACCTTCGGCACTTCGGCCAGGGGGATATGGATGGTCACCGGAACGGTGCGCAGATCGGGTCCGGCCAGCAGCATCACCGGCGTGACCTCCTTGCCGGTGTGGCGCGAAGCCAGATGCGCCAGATATTCGGTGTGACCGGGAAAGCCGAATCCCGCATCGTAAAGCGGCTTCTTGGCGATCGGACAGGTGACCACCGCGGCGGCGCTGCCGGCGAGACAGTCGGCGACGGCCCGGTCGATCGCCTCGATGGTGCCGGCGGCATTGGTCGGATCCGGCTCTCCCGGGCTGTCGACATGACGCGCATGGAGCGGCACGACGGGGAGCACACGGGCAAAATGACGCGCGGCCTGTCCGGGCAAGGTCTCGGCAACCGTCACATTTGCGCCGACAAGGCGGGCGCGGGCTTTGATCAGGGCCGGGTCGGCCAGCAGATAGAAGGGCGGAACCCCGGCGCTGTCGCCCGCCTGCCAGGCGGCGATGGCGATCTCGGGTCCGATGCCCGAAGGGTCGCCGACGCTGAGCGCCAGCGGCGCATCGGTCTTGCGCGGGCTCATGGGGTGGGCTGACTGCGGTATCGCATGCTTGTCGCTCAGAGCATGACGCCGAGAAATGTGCTGCGGTTTTCGGACGACATCATGCTCCATTTCTCGGATTTGGGAGACGGATTGAGGCTGGTCCGACCTATGTCTCCGGCTCTAGCGTTCGACGATCTTGGCCTTTTGGCGCAACTCGGCGACATATTTC
>NZ_RZSB01001228.1:0-961 GCF_004023285.1 Mesorhizobium sp. M2A.F.Ca.ET.067.02.1.1 | reverse complement strand
GAGTGGCGGCAAGCGATTCGGCTTTCACCGCGGTCGCGGCGGTCACGGCGTTGCTTTGCGTGCTTTCTTCCCTTATCGCCTGGTTCACGGTTCCCGGACAGGCATCGCCCTGGCCGCGGCAGACAGACGAATCGCGCGATTAGAGCAATTCCAGGAAAAGTGTGAGCGGTTAGGCCCGTCGACTTCGCCGTAGCCTTCCGTCTGGAATTGCGTCGAAACAGGTGGAGCGGTTCCTGGAACTGCTTAGTTCGGAAGCTGCGAATCAGTCTTGGCGCTGGCGACCTTCAGCGAGTTGCCGTCTTCCTGCTTCAGAAGATCGTCGATGCGCTCGCGCTCTTTCTTGAAGGCCACGAGATCGTCACCCTTCAGCACCTTGCCGACCGGCAGGCGCACGCGCATTGAATCGACCTTGGTGCCATTGACGATGAGTTCGTAGTGAAGATGCGGGCCCGTCGACAGGCCGGTCTGGCCGAGATAGCCGATGACTTGACCCTGGCGGACATGGAGGCCGGGCTCGATGCCTTTGGCAAAAGCGCTCTGGTGGTTGTAGGACGTCTCGTAGCCATTGGCATGGCGGATGATGATCTGCTTGCCATAGCCGCCGGCCCAGCCGGCCTTTTCCACGACGCCATTGCCGGCCGCGATGATGGGCGATCCGATGGGGGCAGCCCAGTCCGTGCCGGTGTGCATGCGCACATAGCCCAGAATCGGGTGACGGCGCGCGCCGAAGCCGGAGGTGAAGCGCCCGTTGGGGAGCGGGTTGCGCAGCAGGAACTGCTTGGCGCTCGAACCGTTCTCGTCGAAATAGTCGGTGCTGCCGTCCTGCATCTGGAAGCGATAGAAATTCCGCGTCTGCCCGCCGAAGGTCGCCGACACGTAGAGAAGCTCGGAATTGTCGGAGGTCTGGTCGTCGCCGTCGGGCTGCGAGAACAGCACCTCCAGCCGGTCGGCCGGCGAAAGC
>NZ_RZSB01001227.1:0-968 GCF_004023285.1 Mesorhizobium sp. M2A.F.Ca.ET.067.02.1.1 | reverse complement strand
GTCGGCCAACGGCGCGACAGGCGCCGCAACTGCCTTGGCCTCCTCGGGAAGACCTTCCTTCGCGATGTCCGCCTTGGGCGCGGACAGCGAAGCTCCCGACTGAACCAGGCCTCGGAGGATGCCGAGCTCGCGCTCGACCGGCGCGATGCGGTTCTGCTGTCGTGACACGATGACGAAAAGAGCTATGACGGCGGCAATGGCGATCAGGCTGAAAAACATGGTGGTTTCCCTCAAAACCAGACCAGTCGTGGTCAACAAATGCGGCGGTGACACGACTGACCCAAATCAGCGTCTTGCCAATCAACAAGATCGGGCCGGCTAACAAGATCGAGCATGTTTCGCGGCCGATTGCCAGCAACTTGCCTGGTTATCCAATGGCGGGCCGCCGAGGCTGTCGGTATTGCAGGCGAGATTGCGTGACCTCTGCCCCGAAGTACTCGTGCTAGTCTCGCGCGATCAAAGGAATGCCGTGAGGTGACCGATGCCGCAGCGAAGTGCCGGGCTGCTGATCCACAGACACACAGGCGGTGTGTTCGAATTTCTGCTCGTCCATCCAGGCGGTCCGTTCTGGGCGCGCAAGGATGAAGGCGCGTGGTCGATACCGAAGGGACTGATCGGCGACAATGAGGATGAGCTCGAAGCCGCCAAACGGGAAGTCGAGGAGGAGCTCGGCGTCGCCATCGACGGCGACTTCCAGCCGCTCGGCAGCTACAGGCAGCCGGGCGGCAAGATCGTGGTGGCATGGAGCGTCGAGGCCGATGTCGACACTAACGCCATCAAGAGCAACATGTTCACCCTGGAGTGGCCGCCAAAATCGGGAAAGATGAAGGCGTTCCCCGAAGTGGATCGGGCCGGCTGGTTTTCGCCGGCCGAAGCCGGCGTCAAGATCCTGAAAGGCCAGCGCTCCATGCTCGACGATTTCCTGGAACGGCGCGGCGCCGACTAGGCGTCTGCCCGCTATCCTGCCT
>NZ_RZSB01001226.1:0-981 GCF_004023285.1 Mesorhizobium sp. M2A.F.Ca.ET.067.02.1.1 | reverse complement strand
TATCTGCGCAATGTCGTGGCCACCGGCAACATTATCCGCAAGGCCGGCACCGGCATCGTCGTTTCGGTCGTCGAAGGGTCCGGCACGGCCGTCATCTCGGACAATGTCATCGACGGCGCGCAGAATGGCGCCATCATCGGCCAGCGTTGGGCCGATCCGGTGACCAGGGACCTCGCGAAGGCAAGCGACAGCGGCTATGCGCATCTGACCGTCGAGCGCAACAAGGTGAGCTAGACCACAGCCACGATAAAATGCGCCTGGATCTTGGCCGCCACCGCGCCGCGGCCATGCGTCTCGGCGATCGCGGCTTCCGCATAGTCGGTGGCGGACGCCAAGCTCCCGGCCTCCCTGGCCTCGATCTCGTTGCGAAGCAGGGTTCCCTGGCAATAGGCAACGGCGGGAACGCGCGGCGAGGATGCGCGGCTCTGCTCGGCCCTCGTATCGATCGCCACATCGGAGAATCCGGCGGCGGCCAGATCGCTACGGATCAAGTCCTTGTCGTGATAACCATGCGGCGTGCGCGCCAGGAAGCGCGGCGGATCGTGCGGAAAGATCCTGGCCAGGGCATTCGTCACGTCATCGGCGAAGATATTCTCCTCGATGCGATCCCACACGCTGAACAGGAAATGCCCGCCAGGCTTCAGGACGCGCTTTGCCTCGCGATAGGCGGCGGCGCGGTCGGGAAAGAACATCGCGCCGAACTGACAACAGACGAGGTCAAAGGCAGCGTCGTTGAAGGGCAGCTTCAAGGCATCCGCCTGGCGCCAGGTAATGCGGCTGTCCGGCCCCTGGCGCGACGCCGCATAGTCGAGCATCGGCTGGTTGAGGTCGGTCACGGTGTAGCTGGCATCGGGAGAGAGTTTCGGCGCCAAGGCGCGCGTGACGGCCCCGGTGCCCGCGGCGGTCTCCAAAACGGCGGCTGGCGAGAAGGAAGCCGCCCGGCGCGCCGTCTCGGCGGCATAGGCCTCGAAAATCAGCGGC
>NZ_RZSB01001225.1:0-983 GCF_004023285.1 Mesorhizobium sp. M2A.F.Ca.ET.067.02.1.1 | reverse complement strand
ATCAAGAGCCTTCTTCTCGGCTCCGCTGCGGCCCTGATCGCAGTTTGGGGCGCCCGCGCCGCCGACGCGGTGACCGTTGCCGAGCCAGAACCGGCCGAATATGTGAAGATCTGCGACGTCTATGGCGCCGGCTACTTCTATATCCCCGGCACCGAGACCTGCCTGCGCGTCGGCGGCTACGTCCGCTATGACGCCGGCGTGGGCGATGTGGGCTCGTTCGATGGCGCCAAGAGTGTCGACGTTCGGGACGGCGACGTCCAGAACACCTGGTTCAAGAACACCCGGTTCACGCTGAAGACCTGGACCGGCCAGGAAACCGAACTCGGCACGTTGAAGACCTACACCGAGACGCGCTTCAATTTCGGCGACAAGAACCTGGTCACCGCCGACGGTGACGTCGACAGCAATCCCGCCGCCAACAAGGCGACCGACCTGCATTTCGCCTGGATCCAGCTCGGCGGCCTGCGCGTCGGTAAGGATGAGACGCCTTATGACCAGTTCATCGGTTATGCCGGCAATGTCATCCAGGACACGATCATCCCGTATGGCATCAAGGACACCAATGTCGTCAGCTACTATTTCGACGCCGGCAGCGGCTTCTCGGGCGTCGTCTCGCTCGAAGAAGGCTCCGGTACCACCGGCACCATCGACAGCTATGTTCCACACGTCGTCGGCGGCCTGAAGTACAAGGGCGACTGGGGCGCGCTCACTGGCGTCGTTGCCTATGACAGCAACTACGAGGAAGTGGCTGGCAAGGTTCGCCTCGATGTCAACGTCAACAAGGAACTATCCCTGTTCATCATGGCCGGCTACGGCACCGACGACAACCTAAGCGACGATGCGGGCAACGCAGTCGATGCCCACGGGCGCGGCTTCTACAAGCCATGGGGCGGCAACTGGGCTGTATGGGGTGGCGGCACCTACAAGTTCAACGACAAGACGTCCTTCAATGTCCAGGCATCCGCCGACGACGACAAGAACTA
>NZ_RZSB01001224.1:0-986 GCF_004023285.1 Mesorhizobium sp. M2A.F.Ca.ET.067.02.1.1 | reverse complement strand
GGCCGGGTCGAGGAAGAAGGCGTCGACGCGCGCCTCGCGATCCGGCAGCCGGTTGCCGAGGAAGGCCAGGTCGCAGGCAAAGCGCGGATTTGCGGCGACCGGATGATGCGTCTCAGGATCGAGTGCGTTGTAGATCGGCACGCATTCCGCGGCGCCGAGCGCACGATAATCCCAGACCACCGGGTCGCCGCCGCCATAAGTCAGCACGATGCCGATCCTCTTCAGTGCCTCATGCAACGGGTGGTCGGCGTCGTTGCGCAACTCGCTCAGGGTCGCCGGCGCGTCGACATCCCAGAAGACGGTCAGCGCGTCCGGGCGGGCGTTGTCGAGAACCGCCTGCAGCAGCGCATCGTCTTCGAAGCCGACGCCGCTTGCCTTGACCACGATGTCTGCCTGCGCGGCGCGCGAAGCGACCTGCATCAGGGCGTGCGGGGTCGGCTCGTAGACCACGACGCTGCACCAGTCCGGAGCCTCGATGTCGCGATGCTTCTGCCGGTCGTAGACGTCGGGCTCATAGAAGACGATGTCATAGCCGCGCTGCGACAGCGCCTTGAGCAGGCCGCGGTAATAGGTGGCGGCGCCGTTCCAGTAGGATGACAGAAGGCTCGATCCGTAAAAGGCAATCTTCATGCGGCGGCCTCCGTTGCAGGCTTGATTTCAGCCGCCGCGCGATTGCCGCATGCGGCGAGGATGTCAAACAGCTCGTCGGCGCGATGCCGGCATGTGTGCCGCGCCAGGATTGTCTCCAGGCCCGATGCGGCCAGCGCTTGCGCAAGCTGGCGGTCGTTCAGCACGTTGCGGAGATGACCTGTCATCTCGGCGCCGTTTCGGGCGAAGAGGAAATCCGTTCCGGAGCGGAACAGGCCTTCGACATCCGACCATGGCGCAGACACAAGCGGAATGCCGCAGGCCAGCGCCTCGAACATGCGAATGGTGGGAATGCCCGGCAGGCTCTCCCGGTAGGGCCGGCGTGGGATGTGCATGGT
>NZ_RZSB01001223.1:0-989 GCF_004023285.1 Mesorhizobium sp. M2A.F.Ca.ET.067.02.1.1 | reverse complement strand
ATCTCGACCCGGTCGGGCAGCGCCTTGTCGCCCCAGTAATCGGGATTGCGCACGAAGCTGGCGCCCTGCTTGGGACGGAAGGATTCGAGCTTGAACGGACCGGTGCCGTTGAAATTCTTCTCGAAGTCGCCGGCATAGTCGGCCGGCAGGATCACGGCGTTGTAGACGTCGGAGGAGACATAGAAGGGGAAATTCGAGTTCGACTGGTCGAGATCGAAGGCGACCGTCTCGTCGTCGACGATCTTGGCGCCGCCCTTGGACAGGATGCCCTTGTAGGCTGAGAGCGCCGAGGAGCCGCTGTTCGGATCGACCAGACGCTCGAAGCTCGCCACCACGTCCTTGGCGGTGACGGTGCGGCCGTCATGGAATTTCACGCCGGGCCGCAGCTTGAAGGTCCAGCGCTTGGCCGTCTCGTCGGCTTCCCAGGACAGAGCGAGCTTCGGCTGCAGCCCGTCCTTGGGATCGTCGAGGATGAGATATTCGCCGACCTGGCTGAGAACGCCGATGCTGGCCGGATCGGTGACGGTGACCGGATCGATCGCCTTGGTCGGCTGGCCAAGCCCGACGCGGACGGTGCCGCCGGCAGTGGCCGCGCGGGCCTGACCGGAGAAGCCCAGCCCTTGCGAAGCGGCAAAGCCGGTCAGGCCTATCAGCGCGGCGTATTTTAACAGGTCGCGGCGCTTGAGATAGCCCTTGGCGTATTCGTCGACGGCGACGTTCCAGATGTCGCCGGAGAGATTGCGAAGGGCGTCGATTTCGTTGCGCTTGGTCATTTTTTGCCTCTGTGAAAATCGTGGTTTTTGAAATGAAGTGGAGACGACGGGGCCGGATCAGACCGGCTGGCCGTCGAGATGGATGCGGTCGACTGCTTGCGGATAGAAGGCGATCAGCCCCTTGATCCTCGGCATCTCGGCGATCGGATCGCGGTAGCTCCAGGCGATGTCTTCCCTGAGGGAACCGTCCTTGAGCACGCCCGACCAATAGGAGGC
>NZ_RZSB01001222.1:0-990 GCF_004023285.1 Mesorhizobium sp. M2A.F.Ca.ET.067.02.1.1 | reverse complement strand
GGATCACGCTCGGCCAGATAGTGAAGCTGGTCGTCAAGATGCCTGTGTACCGTCGCCTCGACGGCGGCGGTGCATGCCCAGATACCTTGCGGGCCGAGCAAAGCGGTTAGGAAGCCCAATAGCCAGCCACCCCAACTCCAAAATTGCATCACACGGCACGGGCGCGATTTACGCCCCGGCATGGCGGCGTGGAAAGCGGTGCAATGCTGGCGCTCGTGTCCCAGCATTTCCGACAAAGGCGGCACGCAATCGGGTGAGAAGTGCCGGGCGACGAGGATTTGCGCCGAATAGATCCTGATCGCTCCAAATTCGCCGGCGTGATTGACCCGGACTATCCTGGCCACGGTCAACGCTTCGCGGCGAGAAAGCTCACCCATTGGAGAAGCTTGCCCGCTTGGCGATACGATCCCACCAATCGTTCAAATCGGGGAAACGGGCAAATAGCTTCTGCCCTTCCTCGACCTTCAGGAAATAGGCGATGATCGGCGCCGCATGCAGGTCCGCCAGCGTCAGCTGCGCGCCGAGCAGCCACGGCCCTTTTGTCTTGAGCGATGTCAAAACCTTGAACACCGTTTCAGCCTGGCGGAGCCCGGCGGCGATCAGCGCCTCGTCCGGCGGCGCCTTTTCCAGCCGCTCGACCGCCACGTCCCAGACCATAGCGCGGTAGCCATAGGCATCGAGCATGCCGATGATCTGGTTCATCCGCGCCCGAAGGCGCGGATCAGCAGGCTGAAGGGCCAGGCCATCGAAGGCTTCGTCGACATAGCGCGCGATTGCGCCGGTCTCGAACAGGCGAAAGCCGTCATGCTCGAAGGCCGGGATGCGGCCAAACGGGTGATGTTCCGGATACCAGGCGGGAATGCCGTCGGCGGCGAAGATGTCGAGCGGCACCAGCTCGTAGCCGATGCCTTTCTCCTCGAACGTCATCCGCGCGATGCGCACATAAACGCTGTAGTCGGCGCCATAGAGGATCGGCTTGGCCATCGCTTC
>NZ_RZSB01001221.1:0-991 GCF_004023285.1 Mesorhizobium sp. M2A.F.Ca.ET.067.02.1.1 | reverse complement strand
TCGCTTGGCGTCAACGTCGACGGCGTTCACCCGTCGGCGCTGCCCGCCATCCTCAAGGCGCAGCCGCTGCCCGGCGGCGCTCCGGTTCAGAGGCCTTCCGTCGCCATGGACGCGGCCGGCGTCAGCTCGTTCCACGAGATGTTCCCGGTCACCAAGACCCACATCGTTCAGTCGCTCTAAGTCGAGCGGCTGAATTCCTGAAACCCCTTCGAGCCGGCCAGTGAGCCGGCTCTTTTCATGAGGAGAATCGCCCATGTCTGGCTTTCAGACGCAGGCCGCCTACAATCCCGCCCCGGCTGTTGAGGGCGACTTCGCTTCCACCAATCCCCGCATCACCGTCCTGGCCGCCGCTGGCGCGCTGGTGTGCGGTGTGTTCGGCGCCATCGTCGGCCGCTTCGCCTGGCTGAGCTCTGCCCAGGTCGACAGCGACAACGCGCCGGCGGTGGTCAACACCTTCGGCACCGGCCCCGTCGCAGGCTTTGTCCATCGCGAGCAGCAGGGCCTGATCGAGCAGTATCTGCAGGAATCGACCATGCTGGTTCCGGCCGGGTTCCCCATCACCCTTTTCGATGGCGGCGATTTCTGGGTGAAGAACGCCGGCGCGACCCCCGCCTTGGTCGGCCAGAAGGTCTACGCCAACTATGCCGACGGCACTGCGACCGCCGCTCCGACCGGCACGCCTAACGGCGCGACCACTTCGGCCGGCTCCATCGCGGCTGCGACCAGCGGCTTCGTGGGCTCCATCGTCGGCAATGTGCTGACGGTCACAGCGGTCAACGCGGGCACGATTGTTTCCGGCACCACCATCTCGGGCACCGATGTCGTCAACGGCACCAAGATCGTGCAGCAGCTCACCGGCACCCCGGGCGGCGTAGGCACGTATGCGGTCAACATCCCCGACCAGGATGTCGATCCCGGTACCGTGATCGCCGGCACCTACGGTGTGTTCACGGCGGGTGGCGCCATCGTTGGCGTCTTCGGCGTCGGCGAC
>NZ_RZSB01001220.1:0-992 GCF_004023285.1 Mesorhizobium sp. M2A.F.Ca.ET.067.02.1.1 | reverse complement strand
ACCGTCCACTTCCACGACGCACAGGCTCTTGTCCCGCTGGCGTTGCTGATCGCCATCGTCGTCATGGTGCAGACAGCGGCCACGAGCCGCTCGTTTGCTTCCCAAAACGGCGAAGCGCCAGACGTCAATCGCGACTTTGTCGGCGTCGGCGCGGGCAGCATCGTGGCCGCCCTGTTCGGCGCCTTTGCCGTCAACGCCAGCCCGCCGCGCACGGCCATCGTCGCCCAGACCGGCGGCCGCTCGCAGCTGTCGGGCCTGATCGCGGCGGCTATCGTGCTGGGGCTCGGCGCTTTCGGCGGCAGCCTGCTGGCCAACGTGCCGCAAGCGGCCCTTGCCGGCGTGCTGATGTTCGTGGCCCAGCATATCCTGCGCTGGAGGATCGCCGTTAACGTATATCGCCAGGCGCTCGGCGAGTTCGCGCTGATCCTGATCACCATGATCGCCATCGTCGTCCTGCCTATCGAAACCGGGGTCGCGATCGGCATCGGTCTGTCGCTGCTGCACGGCATCTGGGGCTCGACGCGCACCGAGCCGATCGAGCTGGCGCAGGTACCGGGCACGTCGGTCTGGTGGCCGCCGAGCGGTTCCAGCCCGGGCGATCGGCACCCCGGCGTGCTGGTGGTGGCGTTCCAGGCGCCGCTTTCCTTCGTCAATGCCGACCGTTTCAAGCGCGGTCTGAGCGACCTGATCGACGCCAGGAGCGAGGGCGTGAAGCTGGTGGTTCTGGAGGCCAGCAACATCGTCGAGATCGACTATACCGCCGCTCAGGCGCTGATCGACACCATCCGCCATTGTCGCGACAAAGGTGCGGTCTTTGCTATCGCGCGCATGGAATCGCTGCGCGCCCAAGCGGCGCTCAAGCGGTTCGGCATCGCCGACATCGTCGGCGCTGAGCGCATTTTCCACTGCGTCGACGCGGCGATCAAATCACTTGGTCCGGGGAAACCGCAGCTCAAGGAACAGGATAGCATGCCATGAACGACCCCCGACGG
>NZ_RZSB01000121.1:0-10886 GCF_004023285.1 Mesorhizobium sp. M2A.F.Ca.ET.067.02.1.1 | reverse complement strand
TGGCCTATGTCATGCTCGACCTCAAGCGCCGGCGCGAGGATGTGCGCGCCTTCGTCGCGGCGCTCGAACGATGGATCATCGAAACACTTGCCGCCTTCAACGTGCGCGGCGAGCGGCGCGAGGATCGCGTCGGCGTCTGGGTGGTGCGGCCGGATCGCCCTGCCCTGCCGGACGGCTCGCCGGCCGAGGACAAGATCGCGGCGATAGGCATCCGGCTGCGCCGCTGGGTGAGCTTCCACGGCATCGCCATCAATGTCGAGCCGGATCTCGGCCATTTCAGCGGCATCGTGCCCTGCGGCGTCTCGGATCATGGCGTGACCAGCCTCGTCGACCTCGGCCTTCCCGTCACCATGGCCGACCTCGACCTTGCGATGAAAGCCGCTTTCGAGGATGTGTTCGGACCTGCCGCCGTTCCGACTGCGGAGCCAGCTCGGAAGGCTGGCTAAGCCGCTCCGCCTAGGGGTGTGTTGAGATTCAGGTCAGGCCGAGTCGGAGTCGAAGACGGGCGCGAAGCGACCAAACAAGGCGGTTCCGAGAACCGGAGCGGAGCGTACTTATAGTACCGGAAGCGCAAGAAGCCGACATTTGCAGGCCGGCCTCACCTGAATATCGACACACCCTACATCAACTGCGCGGAGGCCCACAGCATACCGTAGCCATGGATGGCAAAGACGGCGAGCAAAGCGCCGGCCATGGCCAATCGGTCAAAGGTCTTGATCGGCTTCAGCTCGTGACGCGGCTTGACGCCGCTGCCCATGGTGATGAGGCTGAGGATCGAGAACACCGCGCCGGCGATCAGCAGGAAGCTCGGTGAGAAACCGGCCCGCCAGCCGAGCGCGAGAAGCGCGGACAAGAGCAGGAAGGACGCCAGCGCGAGCGCTGCCGGGCCGGGGCAGATCTGGCGCAGCACCTGACCGCCGTCGAATTTCCACACCGGCACCAGATTGGCGATATTGAACAGCGACGCGCAGCCGGCGAGCGTGGCCAGGAGCATGGCGGCCAGGCGATGGCCTTCGCCGTTGGCGAAGCCGCTGGCGGCGATCAGCACCGGCACCAGGAAAGCGGAGAAGCCGGCGCCCATCAGCGCCACGAAAGCAACCTCGAAGCGGCTGTCATAGGGCCTGCCGCCGATGGCAATGCCGCCAAGCAGCGGGATGAAGATCATGCGCGCCCGGCGATGTCCCGTCAGGCGGAAGGCGGCCATATGACCGAGCTCGTGCAGGGCGACCACTGAGGTCAGGATCGCGGCCAGCGCCAGCCCGCCGATATTGAGGCCGAAGAACGGCCACAGGATCAGGGCCGAGAGCACGGCGAAACCGATCTGGCTCAGCGGATGCTCGAACCAGCCGCCCTTGCGATAAGTGCCGGTTGCCGCCCAGACATCCAGCTTGCGTATCTCACGGCGCATGGCGAAGAAGCGAAAGACCAGGAAGGCAACGCCGCGATAGCGGTCGGTCTGGGTAAACGTCACCCGCGTCGCATCGCCCTCGGGCAAAAGCGCGACGGTCTCGCGATAATTCGCCCAGAAGGACGGGTCGAGCGCCGTGTCCTCGATGACCGTCATCGAGAAGCGGCTGCCCTCGCCGACATCCTCGAACCGCGACTTGCGTTCGATCGGCCGCCCGTCCCGGCCATCCCAGGACAATCTGATCAGCGCCGTTCCCTCGCTGTCCAGCGGCTCGGCGGAGAGGATTTCCCCGGACCACCCGGCGTCGCCGCCGAACGGCCACAACGCCTGCCAGAGGCGCTCGCGGTCGGCCTTGATCACGCGGCTAACCGTCACCGTGCGCGACCCGAGCGGCACGGTCATCAAAAGGAAGATCAGTCCGAGATTGCCGGCCACGAGGGTGACCGTGACGAAGACCGACACTTGGCTCCCCTGTCTTGGGCTCCTGTCTGGAGAGGGCAGCCTACGCCGGCGCGGCCAAGAAAGACTTAACAACAATGGCCGGGCTCTTGCCCGTCCCAGGCGGGTTCTTGCCCATCCCGCAAGGCGAGCCCTCGCCCGCCCGAAACAGCGGCGGCAAGGCCGCCTGATCACATGGCGCCGATCCAGATCGCCATGGAAACGAGAAAGGTGCTCATGCAAACCAGCGAGACGACATCCTGAACCAGATCAGACATAACTCTCTCCGTTGTTAGTATGTTCGTAATTTGTTCTAATTTTGTTCGAATGTCAACGACCGTCGATAGCCCGGCGGAGCGAATTCAGCCGGTCCGTTTGGGCAGGGTTAAGGAAAGGTTGACGAGCGATGAGGTTCGTTGCGCGGAGCCAGGCCAAACCGAGATTCGGATCAGGCTGAGTCGAGGATGGTAGGTTCCGAGAACCGGAGCGGAGCGTACTTAAAGTACGTGAGCACCGGAAGCGCAGGAAACTGCCGTCCGCAGGCCAGCCTCATCCGAATACCGGCTTGGCCTACAGGGGCACCACCTTGCCTTCGGCCAGCGTCACCCGCCGGTCCATGCGCGAGGCCAGCTCGTGGTTGTGGGTGACGATCAGCGCCGCCAGCCCCGATTGCCGGACCAGCGCTTCCAGCGCGTCCAAGACATAGGAGGCGGTCGTCGGATCGAGATTGCCGGTCGGCTCGTCGGCCAGGAGCACCAGCGGCGCATTGGCGACCGCGCGGGCAATGGCGACACGCTGCTGCTCGCCGCCGGAAAGCTCGGCCGGCCGGTGCTGCGCGCGCTTGCCGATCTGCATGTAGTCCAGAAGCTGTGCCGCCCGCTCCGACGCCTCCTTGGGAGGAAGCCCCTTGATCAGCTGGGGCATCATGATGTTTTCGAGCGCCGAGAATTCCGGCAGCAGATGATGGAACTGGTAGACGAAGCCGATATCGTTGCGGCGGATCGCGGTTCGCTCTTCGTCGGAGAGCCGGCCACAGGCGCGGCCGGCGAGGATCACGTCGCCCGCATCCGGCCGCTCCAGCAGCCCCGCCGTATGCAGCAAGGTCGACTTGCCGGAACCCGATGGCGCCACCAGCGCCACCATCTCGCCGCGCCTGAGCGAAAAGTCGGCGCCGTTCAGAATGGTGAGCTTGCGCGGCCCCTGGACATAATGCCGCTCGACGCCCTTCAGCTCGATAATGGCTTCGGCCATCACTCGTACCTCAAGGCTTCGACAGGATCGAGCCGGGCGGCCCGCCAGGCCGGAAACACCGTCGCAATGAAGGACAGGCCCAGCGCCATGATGACGACATAGGTCGTCTCGCGCGGGTCCATCTTCGCCGGCAGCTGGCTGAGAAAATAGAGCTCGGGGTTGAACAGGATCCTGCCGGTCATCCACGAGAAGAACTGGCGGATCGATTCGATGTTGATGCAGATGACGACGCCGAGCAGCACGCCGGCGAGCGTGCCGGTGACGCCGATCGCCGCCCCGGTCATCAGGAAGATGCGCAGGATCGCGCCGCGCGAGGCGCCCATGGTGCGCAGGATGGCGATGTCGTGGCCCTTGTCCTTCACCAGCATGATGAGGCCCGAAATGATGTTGAGCGCCGCCACCAGCACGATCAGCGTGAGAATCATGAACATGACGTTGCGCTCGACCTGCAGCGCCGAGAAGAAGGTCTCGTTGCGCTGGCGCCAGTCGACGAGATCGACCGGCCGCTGCGCCGCCTGCTCGACCAGCGGCTTCAGCGCATCGACATTGTCGGGATTGTCGACATAGATCTCGATGGTCTGCGCGCGCCCGTCCATGTTGAAATAGAGCTGCGCTTCCGAAAACGGCATGTAGACGATCGAGCTGTCATATTCCGACATGCCGACCTCGAAGATCGCGGCCACCTTGTAGCCCTTCATGCGCGGCGTCGTGCCGAGCGGCGTCACGTCTCCGTCCGGCGAGATCAGCGTGATAGTATCGCCGAGCACCAGCCCGAGGCTTTCCGCCATGCGCTTGCCGATCGCTACGCCCTCGCCGGTGTCGAAACCGTCGAGCGTGCCCTGCTTGATGTTGCTGGAAACGATCGAGATCTTGCCGAGGTCCTCGCCCCGGATGCCGCGCACCAGGGCGCCCGTGCCGCCGCCGACATTGCCTTGCGCCAGCACCTGGCCGTCGATCAGCGGGATCGCGTATTTGACGCCTGAGACGCCGTTGATGCGGCTCGCAACCTGGGCGTAGTCCTCCAGCGGCGAATCGAGCGGCTGCACGATGAGATGGCCGTTGACGCCGAGAATGCGCGTGAGCAGCTCGGCGCGGAAACCGTTCATCACCGCCATGACGACGATCAGCGTCGCGACGCCGAGCATGATGCCGAGGAAGGAGATCGAGGCGATAACGGAGATCACCGTCTCCTTGCGCCGCGAGCGCAGATAGCGCCACGCCACCATGCGCTCGAAGCCGGAAAAGGCGCCCGCTCCTGACCTGGCCGCTGTCGCCGCCTCGCTCATGCGGCGATACCCAGGCGCTTCTTGGCCTCGGCGATCGGCAGCGTCTCGCGCTCGCCCGACTTGCGGTTCTTGATCTCGACCTCGCCCGCCGCCACGCCGCGTGGGCCGACGATCACCTGCCACGGCAGGCCGATCAGGTCGGCGGTGGCGAACTTGCCGCCCGGCCGCTGGTCGGTGTCGTCATAGAGCACGTCCTTGCCGGCCGAGGTCAGCGCCGCATAGAGCTCGTCGCAGACGCGGTCGCATTCGGCGTCGCCGACCTTCATGTTGATCAGGCCGATGTCGAAAGGCGCCACCGCTTCCGGCCAGATGATGCCGTTCTCGTCATGGCTCGCCTCGATGATCGCCGCGACCAGGCGCGACGGGCCGATGCCGTAGGAACCGCCGGACGCATAATGGTCCTTGCCGTCGGGGCCGGTCACCTTGGCGTTCATCGGCTTGGAGTATTTCTCGCCGACATGGAAGATATGGCCGACCTCGATGCCGCGCGCCGAAAGCCGGTCGCCTTCGGCGACCTTCTCCCAGGCAGCTTCGTCATGCATTTCGTCGGTGGCCGCGTAAGGCGTCGTCCATTTCGTCACGATGCCGCCGATCTCGGCATCGTCGGAGAACTTGGTGTTCGCGCCCGGCACGTCGAGCGACAGATAAGCGCGGTCGCAGAACACCTGGCTCTCGCCGGTCTCGGCCAGGATGATGAACTCGTGGCTGAGGTCGCCGCCGATCGGGCCGGTATCGGCGCGCATCGGGATGGCCTGCAGGCCCATGCGCGTGAACGTCCTGAGATAGGAGACGAACATGCGGTTGTAGGCGGCCCTGGCGCCCTCGAAATCGAGGTCGAAGGAATAGGCGTCCTTCATCAGGAACTCTCTGCTGCGCATGACGCCGAAGCGCGGGCGCACCTCGTCGCGGAACTTCCACTGGATGTGGTAGAGATTGAGCGGCAGGTCCTTGTAGGACTTGACGTAAGCGCGGAAAATCTCGGTGACCATCTCTTCGTTGGTCGGACCGTAGAGCATGTCGCGATCCTGCCGATCCTTGATGCGCAGCATCTCCTTGCCGTAGTCGTTGTAACGGCCGCTTTCGCGCCAAAGATCCGCCGACTGGATGGTCGGCATCAGGATTTCCAGCGCGCCAGCGCGGTTCTGCTCCTCGCGGATGATCTGGCAAACTTTGTCCAGCACGCGCTTGCCCAATGGCAGCCACGAAAAACTGCCCTGCCCCTGCTGGCGGATCATGCCCGCGCGCAGCATCAGCCGGTGCGAGACGATCTCGGCCTCGCGGGGATTTTCTTTGAGAATGGGCAGGAAGTAGCGCGACAAACGCATGGACTGGTCCGTGAATGAAAATGGCGGCGCGGGGGAATCGGCGCAACCGAGGCTGCTTGCCCGGGCTTCATAGCCATTTCATGGCCGAATGGAAACCCGAGTGCCCCAAAGTATGGGGCCTTCTGCACCTTACCAAAAAGGCGATTTTGACCGCAAAGTGCCGCAAATGGCTTTTTGATCGATTCACAAGCAAGCCTTGCCGCACTATTGTGCAGTGCAGCACGATATTGCCCGTTTCCGGGCAAAATTCTTCGTGACATTTTCACCTGCCTTGGTCTAGTGTGCGCCGATAACCGAGAGGGCGGAAAAAAATCTGCTCTCCTACGCGGTCAAAGTCTTGGGAGGATGCGATCTAGGCGCGGTAACTCGCTGCCGCCGGACACCGGAAACGGATCGGACGCGTTTAAATTGCAAGGCCTCGTGCCTTGCATTTTTTTTGTGCAATCATCTGCTTAGCCCAGCCCTCTGCCAAACAGGTAGACCATCCCGCGCTCGCGAAAATCGGAAGCCGGCTTCCGATCTCAACCCCTGCGCGCGCATGCTTCGCAATACTTGCGGAGACCGTGTTCTCAGCGTCAGTGATGGGTATTCGGACTAAAGTCCGGCATGATCCGCATGAGGTCGTCGAAGCTGAATCCTAGCCCCATCGTCAGCCCGTAGAGAATACCCATCACGACCACCGTCACGACCGTCGCGCGCAGGAAGGCGCGCCGCATATGCGGCCCGCGCGGCGCGCTGGAAACCGTGCCAAGCGTGACATCTCTGTCGTCGTCCTGCGTGCGCAGGCTGAACGGCAGAACGATGAACAGCGCCAGCCACCAGGTGACGAAGAACAGCGCCGCGAACAGGACCCAGTTCATGCCTGCTCCAGTTCGACGAGCGTGCCGAAGAAATCCTTCGGATGCAGGAACAGCACCGGCTTGCCATGCGCGCCGATCTTCGGGTGGCCGTCGCCGAGCACCCGTGCGCCGCTCGCTTTCAAATGGTCGCGGGCAGCCAGGATATCGTCGACCTCATAGCAGACGTGATGCATGCCGCCCGAAGGGTTCTTCTCGAGAAACGCCGCGATCGGCGAGGCATCGCCCAGCGGCTCCAGCAACTCGATCTTCGTGTTGCCGACATCGACGAACACCACCGTCACGCCATGCTCCGGCAGCGCCTGCGGCGCGCTCAATCGCGCGCCCAGCATATCGCGATAGGCAGCCATCGCCGCAGCCAGATCCGGCACGGCAAGCGCGACATGGTTCAGGCGTCCAAGCATAAAGCGCTCCGCTTTTAGGGGAGTAAGGGAGTAGGGCAGTAAGGGAGTAGGGAAAACAAGATTGAAGAAAGCGAGTACTCGTTCCTCCGTTACTGCCTTACTGCCTTACTGCCTTACTGCCCTACTCCCCTATTCCCTTGTTCGTCACCGCGTGACGAACACCGTCACCAGCGGCTTCTTGCCCCAGGCTTCGTTGGCGGCGGCGCGCACGGCGCGGCGCACCGCTTCCTGCACCAGGTCGACGTCTTTTCGACGCTGGCGCGGAATGGAGTCCACCGCGCCGATTGCCGCATCGAGCATCAGGTCTTCCAGCGTTTCGCCGCTGGCATCCGCCTCGGCCACGCCGATCGCCACCAGGTCGGGGTCGCCGGCGAGCTCGTATTTGTCGTCGAGCACGACATTGACCGCGACATGACCGGCGAAGGAGAGCCTGCGGCGGTCGCGTATGCCCATGGCCTGGTCGGTGCCGATCAAGAACCCGTCCTTGTACAGCCGGCCGAACGGCAGCTGGTCGATGATCGTCGCCGGGCCGGGCCAGAGTCTGAGCATGTCGCCGTCACGCACTTGCGCCACCTGGCCGATGCCCGACATCGACATCAACGAGCCTTGCGCCACCAGATGCGCCGCCTCGCCATGCACGGGAACGCCGATCTGCGGCCGCACCCATTCATACATCTTGCGCAATTCGCTGCGGCGCGGATGGCCCGACACATGCACCAGCGCGTCGCCATCCTCGATAATTTTCATGCCGAGGTCGATCAGCCGGTTCTTGATTTCCAGGATCGCCCTCTCGTTGCCGGGAATGGTACGCGAGGAGAACACCACCGTGTCGCCGGCCGTCAGCGCCACCGACTTCATCTCGTCGCGCGACAGCTTTGCCAGCGCGGCGAGCGGCTCGCCCTGGCTGCCGGTGCAGATGATCACCAGGTTCTCGCGCGGGATATAGCCATAGTCTTCCTCGGCGATGAACTCCGGCAGGCCATCCATGTAGCCGAGCTCGCCCGCCACGTCGATGACGCGCTTCAGCGAGCGGCCGAGCACCAGGCACTGCCGGCCGGCATCGCGCGCCGCGCGCGCTATCGAGACGATGCGCCCGACATTGGAGGAGAAAGTGGTGACCGCGACGCGGCCCTTGGCCTTCTCGATGACGCCCTTTAGGCCCTCGCCCACCGCCACTTCCGACGGCGACTCCCCTTCCCTCAGCGCGTTGGTGGAATCGCAGATCAGCGCCAGCACGCCCTTGTCGCCATAGGCGCGGAACCGCGCCTCGTCGGTCTTCGGCCCGATCGTCGGCTCCGGGTCGATCTTCCAGTCGCCGGTATGGATGACGGTGCCGGCCGGCGTGGTGATCGCCAGCGACATCGGCTCGGGAATCGAGTGCGCCACCGGAATGGCCTCGATCTCGAACGGTCCGATGGTGAATTTCTCGCCGGCCCGGTAGATGGACGCTGGAATCTTCGGCGCGTTCTGCTCGCCCTGCCGCTTGGCTTCGAGCAGGCCTGCGGTGAACGGCGTCATCCAGACCGGCGCCTTGAGCCTCGGCCAGATATCGAGCAGCGCGCCGTAATGGTCCTCATGCGCGTGGGTGATGACGATGCCGCGCAGGCCGTCGATGTTCTCCTCGATGAAGCGCGTATCGGGCAGGATGAGATCGACGCCGGGATGCGCGCTATCGGGAAAGGTGACGCCGACATCGACGACGATCCATTCGCGCGCATCAGCGGGCCCATAACCATAAAGGGCGAAATTCATGCCGATCTCGCCGACGCCGCCCAACGGCGCGAAAACGAGCTCGGCGTTTTCTCTATTCGCCATGAATTCTTTCCTTCCTGGCCGTCAGGCCAAGCCGTTGGAGCAATTCCGGGAAAACCGTAGTCAATGACTTCGTCCGGAACGGCGCAAAATAAAACTATACCCGGGCCGAGGCGACAGCGCCGAAATGCACGTCGCCCGCCGCGATCGTCAAAACCGATCCTTCATCGTCGCGGATCACGAAACGGCAGTCCTCGTCAATGGTTTCGAAGACGCCGCGCACCACATTGCCGTCAATTCTGACAGCAACCTCGCCGCCAAGCCCCGCCGCGCGGGCAAGCCAGCGTTTTCTGATGGCATCGAGCCCGCGCCCGTCGTCCCAGAGCCTGGCATTCTCGCTCCAGGCATCGGAAAGCGCCAGGAACAGCATTTCGGCATCGCAATCGGCGCCGAGCGCGCTGAGCGAGGTCGCTGGATAAGGCAAGTCCTCGGGATAAGCCGCGACATTGACGCCGATGCCGATGGCGACCGCGAAACGGCCGCCCTCGAGCATCGCCGATTCCAGCAGGATGCCGGCAAGCTTGGCGCCCGAGGCCAGCACGTCGTTCGGCCATTTCAGCTCGAAGCGGTTGCGCCCCTGGCTCGCGCCATCCAAGGCGACGGCGATCCGGCCTTTCGGCACGACGGCGTCGAGCGCGTCGGCCAGCGCCAGCCCCGCGACGAAGCCAAGCGTCGCTGCCAGCCGCAGCTCGCCGCCCGGAACTAGGAGCAGTGTCGCCGCAAGATTGCCTTCCGGGGTCGCCCAGGCGCGCCCGCGCCGGCCGCGGCCGCTCACCTGCTTCTTCGACACGACCCAGAGCTTGCCGGAATCGCCGGCGCGCGCGTGCTCCAGCGCCAGCGCGTTGGTGGAGCCGACGCTGTCATGCGCCTCGAGCCGGAACCCCTCCGACGCCGCGGTTGGAGCCAGCCGAAACGCCATCCCGTCAGAAGAAGGTCTTCGCGGCGGCTTCGGCGTAGCTGCCGATCGGCCCGCCGATCAGCACGTAGAACAGCACGAAGGCGCCGCTGACGCCGAGCACAAGGCGCAGCTCGCTGGCCATCGGAACGAAGCCGCCGACAGGCTCGTCGAACCACATGATCTTGATGATGCGCAGGTAATAGTAGGCGCCCACCACCGAGGCCAGAACGCCGATGATTGCCAGGGCGTAAAGATGCGCGTTGATGGCGGCGAGGAACACATACCATTTCCCCCAGAAGCCCGCGAGCGGCGGAATGCCGGCCAGCGAGAACATCAGGATGGTGAGGATGGTGGCCATGACCGGGTTGGTCGAGGCGAGACCGGAAAGGTCGCTGATCTGCTCGACATTGCCCTCCTTGCGCCGCATGGCGAGGATGAAGGCGAAGGTGCCGAGCGTCATCACCAGATAGATCAGCATGTAGATGGCGACGCCGCGCACGCCGGCCTGGCTGTTGGCGGCAAGGCCGACCAGCGCGTAGCCCATATGGCCGATCGAGGAATAGGCCATCAGGCGCTTGATGTTGGTCTGGCCGATGGCCGCGAAGGCGCCGAGCGCCATCGAGGCGATCGAGATGAAGACGACGATCTGCTGCCAGTCCGAAGCGATCGGCTTGAAGGCGCCCATGGTGACACGCACGATCAGCGCCATCGCCGCCATCTTCGGAGCCGCCGCCAGGAAAGCGGTGATCGGGGTCGGCGCGCCTTCATAGACGTCCGGCGTCCACATGTGGAACGGCACGGCCGAGATCTTGAAGGCGAGGCCGGCGAGCACGAACACCAGGCCGAAGACGAGGCCGAGCTGGCGCTCGCCGCTGCCAAGGGCCGTCGCGATCTCCTGGAAGCCGGTGTTGCCGGTGTAACCGTAGACGAGGCTGATGCCGTAGAGCAGCATGCCCGAGGACAGCGCGCCGAGGACGAAATATTTCAGGCCCGCCTCGGTCGAGCGCAAATTGTCGCGGTTGATCGCCGCCAGCACATAGATCGCCAGCGATTGCAGCTCGAGCCCGAGATAAAGCCCGATCATGCCGTTGGCCGAGATCATCAGAAGCATGCCGAGCGTGCAGAGCAGGATAAGCACCGGGAACTCGAACTTGTCGAAATGCTCCTGGCGCGCAAAGCGCATCGACATCACCAGCGAAACCGCCGA
>NZ_RZSB01001219.1:0-992 GCF_004023285.1 Mesorhizobium sp. M2A.F.Ca.ET.067.02.1.1 | reverse complement strand
CCGTGCATCTTTCCCCCCATTCGCCGGTGTTGATGTACTGTACGTCGCCATAGCTTTCGATCGCGGCGTGATGGATGTGGCCGCAGATCACGCCGTCGACATGCGAGCGCCGCGCTTCCTCGGAAAGCACGGTCTGGAACGAGCCGATGAAATTCACCGCCTTCTTCACCTTGACCTTGGCCCATGACGAGAACGACCAGTAAGGCAGGCCGAGCAGATGGCGCAGCTTCGTCACCACGCGGTTGATCAGCATCGCCGTGTCATAGGCATAGTCGCCGAGATAAGCGAGCCAGCGCTGGTTGTGCACCACCGTGTCGAACTGGTCGCCATGGATGACCAGCAGGCGCCGGCCGTCGGCGGTTTCGTGGATGGCGCGGTCGGCGACGACGATGCCGCCGAAATGCACGCCCTGGAACTGGCGGGCGAATTCGTCGTGATTGCCGGCGATATAGGTGATCGAGGCGCCCTTGCGCGCCTTGCGCAGCAGCTTCTGCACGACGTCATTGTGGCTCTGCGGCCAGTGCCAGCTGCGGCGCAGTCGCCAGCCGTCGACGATATCGCCGACCAGATAGATGATCTCGGCATCGTGATAGCGCAGGAAGTCGATCAGGAAATCGGCCTTGGCCGCTTTCGAGCCGAGATGCACGTCTGAAATGAACAGGGCGCGGAAAGTGCGGGGCTCTGGGGCTGACATCGCGATTTTACCCTTTGCTTTCGCGTGCCTATGCCCCGATTCATGCAACAATCGTATGACGGTTGCGGTTGATCCAGCCCAGGCGCTAGCTTGGCGCGACCAAAGCACCAGGAGAAAATCACCATGGATCTCGGCATTCGCGGCAAAAAGGCCATCGTGTGCGCCTCGAGCAAGGGACTTGGAAAAGGTTGCGCCATGGCGTTGGCCGAAGCCGGCGTCGACCTCGTCGTCAACGGTCGCAACGCCGAGCTTCTGGCCAAGACCGCCGCCGAGCTTCGCGAAAAATTCGGCGTCACGG
>NZ_RZSB01001218.1:0-1003 GCF_004023285.1 Mesorhizobium sp. M2A.F.Ca.ET.067.02.1.1 | reverse complement strand
GTGACGGGCAAAACTGTCGAGGGCGCGCAGCGCCTGCGTGGAGGGTATTCGCAAGAGGCCTCAGGTGAACCGAATTTGCACGAGCCGGGAAAACATATCACTTTTTGATGAGCCGCTTCACTGCTTTTCTTGCACCATGGACAAACCGGTGACGAGTTCAGCGCAGGAAACCGCGCTTGCCTGCATCGACGGCATCCAGCCGCTGCTGTCGGCCTGGACGCGCACCATCTTCGATTTCGGCGAGACCGCCTGGCGCGAATATCAATCGGCGGCCTGGTATGTCGAGCGGCTGAAGCGCGAAGGCTTCTCGGTCGAGGAAGGCTCCGGCGGCATGCCGACGGCCTTCTGCGCCCACTGGACGAATGGCGACGGCCCGGTGATCGGCATGTATGGCGAGTATGACGCCGTGCCCGGCAACTGCCAGGACGCCGCGACGGTGAAGCGGCCGCGAGAAGGCTTGGGATTTCAGGCCGGCGGCCACACCGATCCGCATTCGGGCCTCGGCATCGGCAGCCTCGGCGGGTTGCTCGCGACTAAGGCGGCGATGCTGGAGCATGGCATCAAGGGCACGCTGCGCTTCACCGGCGAGCCGGCCGAGAAGGTGCGGGGCTCGAAACCGATCCATGCGGCAAAAGGCTATTATGACGGCCTTGCCGGCATGATCTCCTTCCATCCCTTCTACATGCTGCCGCTCTGCAACACCGCGCGCTGGGACACGCATTGCGGCGCCGCCTATTCGATGATCTACCGCTTCGTCTGCGACGAGCCCGAGAATTGGGGCCGCGCGGCAAGCGACGCAGCACCCATCCCGCAGGCGCATTCGGCGGTGCGGGCGCCCGGCGCCAATGACGCGCTGATGATGATGTACATGGCCTCCAAGGCGCTGCGCGATTCCATGCTCACCCATCAGGGCGGCTGGTCGATCAGCGAGGCGATCCTGACGGCAGGGCAGGCGACCGCCGACAATCTGCCGGCCGGCCTTGCCGAGATCCAGTACATGATC
>NZ_RZSB01001217.1:0-1008 GCF_004023285.1 Mesorhizobium sp. M2A.F.Ca.ET.067.02.1.1 | reverse complement strand
TTGCTGCTCGCCGTCGGGCAGCCTTCCGGCTTTGCCGCCTGGCTGTCGAAGGATGTCGACGAGGCGATCCGCCGGCTGCCCGCGGCAGGCTTCAAGGCCAAAGTCGACCTCAGCGAGAACCGACAGTCCTTCAGCGATCTCGAACTGATCCTCGGCAAGGCGAAATTTTCCGGCAGCATCGATTCCAGCCAGCCGGACGGCGCCAGGCCTTCCGTCCTGATGCGCCTGACTGGCGGCGAGATGGATCTGGATGGGCTCGCCGCCTTCGCCTCGATCTTCATCAGCGACAAGGGCGCCAACCGCTTTTCGGACCGCGATCTCGATTTCCAGATCAAGGCGGGTCCGGTCAGCGCCGTCGGGCTCAGCGCCGACACCGTCGACACGGCGCTGCGGCTGCGCGAGGGCCTGCTCGAGATCGACCGGCTGTCGATCGGCGGCCTGGCCGGCGCCTCGATCAGCGCCACTGGCCGGGTCAAGGATTTTCCGCAAAGCCCGACCGGCAAGCTCAACGCCTCCATCGTTGCTGTGGACCTCAAGCCGCTGATCGATGTCGCGGCCGAGCATTATCCTGACAATGCCGTGCTCAAAGGTTTGGCAAGCCGCGCGGCGGCCTATCCCGAACTGTTCCAGGATGCGCGCATCGATCTCTTGACCAGCGCCGCCGACAATGGCGACGGCACCACGGGCCTGGCGCTCTCGGCCCAGGGCAATGCCGGCGGCTCGGCCTTCTCGGCTTCGCTTTCCGGCAAGGGAAGCGCAGACAAGCTCACCGAGGCGCCGGTGTCGATCACCTTCAACGCCCGCAACGACAACGCCACCACGCTGCTAGCGCTTTACGGCCTGCCGGCGCTGCCGCTCGGCATGCTCGGCCACGCTAACACCGACGTCTCGGCGAAGGGCTCGATCGCCGGCGGTCTCGCGACCAGCTTCAACCTGACCGCCGACGATTTCAGGGCGAGCTTCGACGGAACGGTCGCCGATACGGCGCAAGGCCCTACAGCCAAGGGC
>NZ_RZSB01001216.1:0-1010 GCF_004023285.1 Mesorhizobium sp. M2A.F.Ca.ET.067.02.1.1 | reverse complement strand
AAAAAGCAGCTTGCGCCCGATGCCGTCGGCGAGGTGATCAGGGGCCGGGTGCTGACCGGCGGCGCCGGGCAGAATCCCGCCCGGCAGGCTGCTCTCAAGGCCGGCCTGCCGGTCGGCGTGCCCGCCATGACCGTCAACAAGGTCTGCGGCGCCGGGCAGAAGTCGATCCATCTCGCCGCCCAGGCCATTCGCTGCGGCGACGCCGACTGCGTGATCGCCGGCGGACAGGATTCGATGACTTCGGCGCCACATGTCATTCACGGGGTGCGCGCCGGCATCCGCATGGGCGACCGTACGGTGAAGGATTCCATGATCACCGACGGTCTGTGGGACGCCTTCCATCAGGTGCATATGGGCGTCACCGCCGAAGCGCTGGCGCAGCGCTACCAGATCACCCGCGAGGAACAGGACAGGTTCGCGCTGCGCTCGCAGGAGAAGGCGGACGCCGCCATCCAGGCTGGCAGGTTCGACGACGAGATTGCGCCTGTGTCGATCAAGGCCAGGCAAGGCGATGTCGTCATCGAGCGTGACGAGCATCCCAACCCCTCCACCACGATGGAAGGCCTTGGCCGGCTGAGACCGGTCTTCGATGCGGCGGGGACGATCACGGCCGGCAACTCATCCGGTCTCAACGACGGCGCCGCCGCGGTGCTTGTGATGTCGGAGGCGCGGATGAAGGAACTCGGCCTGACACCCCTCGCCAGCATCGCCTCTTATGCTTCTGCCGGCGTCGAGCCGATGGACATGGGCCTCGGTCCCGTCGCGGCCTCGCGGCGCGCGCTCGACAAGGCCGGCTGGCGCGCGTCCGATCTCGACGCGATGGAGATCAACGAGGCCTTCGCCGCGCAAGCCATCGCCGTCAATCGCGAGATGGGCTGGAACGAGGACATCATCAATATGAGCGGCGGCGCCATCGCGCTTGGCCATCAGCTGGCCGGCTCCGGCTGCCGCATCGTGGTGACGCTGCTGCACGAGATGGTCCGGCGCGGAGCGAAGACGGGCTTGGCCTC
>NZ_RZSB01001215.1:0-1010 GCF_004023285.1 Mesorhizobium sp. M2A.F.Ca.ET.067.02.1.1 | reverse complement strand
TTCCTTCATAGCCCCGACATAGTCGGCAAGGCTGCGCCAGCTTTCGCCGGAAGCAGTCGAACGGAAGCGGGCAAGCTTCAGCAGCTGCTCGCGCCGCTCGTAATCCTCATAGAGACCTTCCTTGAGGACGACGCCGAAATTCTCCCAGATCTTGGCATAGGTTTCGGCGTCATTTTCGGCAGTCTTGGCAAGGTCGCCGAGCACGCGGTTCGTCACGCCCTTGCGGATCGCGGCGAGCAGCGGGCTTTCCTGGATCATCTCGCGCGAGACGTTGAGCGGCAGGTCGGCGGAATCGACCAGGCCGCGCACGAAGCGCAGGTAGCGCGGCAGGAGATCGGCATCGTCGGTGATGAAAACGCGCCGCACATAGAGCTTCATGCGGTCCTTGCGGTCCTGGTCGAACAGGTCGAACGGCCGCGATCCGGGCACGAAGGCGAGCACGTTGTATTCCTGCCGTCCCTCGGCGCGGAAATGGATGGTCGAGGCCGGCTCGTCATATTGGCCGGCGACGCTGCGGTAGAAGTCGGTATATTCCTCCGGCTTGATCTCGCTCTTCTGCCGCACCCACAGCGCGGTGCCGTCGGCGATGTCGCGCGGCTCGGCGCCGGGCTTCTCGACAAGCGTGATCGGCACCGGCACATGGCCGGACCGCGACTTCGCCAGGCCTTCGAGCCGGTATGGCGTGGTGTAGGAGGTGGCGTCCTCCATCAGATGCAGCACCACGCGCGTGCCGCGCCTGGGCGCCGCCTCGAGCGGGATCGGCGCAATTTCATAGGTGCCCTTGCCGTCGGACGACCAGCGGAAGGCCTCGTCGCTGCCGGCCTGGCGGCTGATCACGTCGACCCGGTCGGCGACCATGAAGGCGGAATAGAAGCCGACGCCGAACTGCCCGATAAGCTGCGTGTCCTCCGTCGCCTTGCCGGCCTCGACGCGCTCCATGAAGGCGCGCGTGCCGGAGCGCGCGATGGTGCCCAGCGCCTCGGCCATCTCGTCGCGGCTCATGCCGATGC
>NZ_RZSB01001214.1:0-1014 GCF_004023285.1 Mesorhizobium sp. M2A.F.Ca.ET.067.02.1.1 | reverse complement strand
CCTGCACGAAAGTCTCCGCCTTGGGCGCGAATTTCTGTGCTGCCTTGCGCATCTCGTCGGCGCCGTGCCCGATCACCAGCGCCAGGCCCGTCGCGCCGGCCGCCTCGGCCGCTTTCACGACATGCGCCACCATAGGCAGGCCGGCTATGGCATGCAGCACTTTTGGCATCGCGCTTTTCATGCGCGTGCCCTCGCCGGCGGCGAGGATGACGGACAGGCAGGATCTCTGGCTCATGGATGGCAACCGTATGAAAGGGCTTGAATCAATGCATGCTAGCAGCGGCGTAATGCTGCACCAATGCGGTTAAATTCCGGTGAGATGGCGGAGCGAGGTCTCCAAGCGCGGATGTCCGGTGAGGTTCCAGATACAAAAGCACCGCCGCGGTGACGTCAGCCGGTTACATAGGTCAGGAAATATCCCCGGCCTGCTGGGAGTGCTGTGTCAGCATCGGCGGAGGCCGCGCGAGCGTGTCGTCGGTTCTCTGTTGGCGGGGGCGACTCGAACGCTCCACGCCTCGAAAGCGGGATAGCGAATTCTCGTGAAGGCAAGGTCAAACTGCGTTTCCGTTCCATATCGGCGGAGACTGGGAGAGAGATGGATACCATGCGCGCGGCGCGTCTGGAAGTTGGCAGGACATGGACGCGGGGCGGCCCGCGTGCAGGCGTATGGCCGAGCACGCAGCGCCACCTCGCAGCGATCCTGGCTTGCGACGTGGTCGGCTACTCGCGCCTGATGGAGCGCGACGAGCGTGGCACGCTCGAGCGGCTCAAGACCTACCGCAAGGATCTCCTCGAACCGCTGGTCTCCGAGCACCACGGTCGGGTCGTCAAGCTCACCGGCGACGGCATGCTTTGCGAGTTCGCGAGCGTCGTTAACGCGGTGACCTCGGCGATGGCGATCCAGCAGGCCTTGGCGGAACACGAGTCGGAGACGCCCGAGGAAGAGCGGATTCGCTTCCGCATCGGCGTCAATCTCGGGGACGTGGTCTGCGAGGAGGACGGTGACATCTACGG
>NZ_RZSB01001213.1:0-1016 GCF_004023285.1 Mesorhizobium sp. M2A.F.Ca.ET.067.02.1.1 | reverse complement strand
CATCACCATCGAGGACGGCCTTGCCGAGGACGACTGGGAAGGCTGGAAGTATTTGACCGACCTGATCGGCAAGAAGACCCAGCTCGTCGGCGACGACCTCTTCGTCACCAACACGGCGCGGCTGCGCGATGGCATCCGCATGGGCGTCGCCAATTCGATCCTGGTCAAGGTCAACCAGATCGGCTCGCTGACCGAGACGCTCGACGCGGTCGAGACCGCGCACAAGGCCGGCTACACCGCCGTAATGTCGCACCGTTCGGGCGAGACCGAGGATTCGACCATTGCCGACCTCGCGGTCGCCACCAATTGCGGACAGATCAAGACCGGCTCGCTGTCGCGTTCGGACCGCATGGCCAAGTACAACCAGCTCATCCGCATCGAGGAAGAGCTCGGCAAGCAGGCGCGTTACGCCGGCAAGTCGGTGTTCAAGGGCTGATCCAGCCCATCCTGGCGATCTCCAAAAGGGCGGGGCATTCCCGCCCTTTTCGTTTCCAGCGGCCCCGCACCTGGTCGCCCGTAACCGTCCATTAAGCACAATCGGGCGAAATACGACTCATGGCCGCTTGCGTTCGCGGCCGCGAGGGTTCGGGTCATGTGGACACGTCAGCACAAGCAGAGAAACACCGGCAGACTGATCATCCCTTCGCTCTGCGTGCTGTTCCTGGCCTATTTCGGCTTCCATGCCTATCACGGCGAGTTCGGCATCTATTCCAAGTACCGGCTCGAGGCCCGGGCGGCCGAACTGCAGGCGCAGCTTGATGCCGTGAAGGCGCGCCGGGTCGATTTCGAGCGCCGTGTCCAGCTGATGCATGAAGGCACGCTGGAAAAGGATATGCTTGACGAGCAGGCCCGAAAGGCGCTCAATTTGTCTCAGCCCGACGAAATCACCATCATGCTGCCCTCCGCGACGAGATAACCGAATTTCGGTTAATCGCCGTTATTTTCAATGATTCTAATCGCTTAGATGCATGCCAGCCATGCATTTTTCAGCATGGCGCAATGCATCCTTGCATGTT